>JAGHBZ010000250.1 GCA_021160705.1 Candidatus Sumerlaeota bacterium | reverse complement strand
TCATTTAACTCGGCTCAGAAAATATCATATCAGATTTACCACAAATCGGGATAAAAAATAAAGGACATCTTGTTTTGTTGGAGTTTTGTCATTTAAAATCTCACCCTGCGAGTTTAAGAGAAAAAGTCATATTAAGTAACGCAAGTGAATCTGCAAATATGAGTTTTGACAAAGTGGTGTAAAATAGATTATAGTCTGGATTCTATTTGAGAGAAACAGTAAGTATGGATTAAAGAAGAAAATTAAGAGACCTGGTGTGTGCAATCTTAAAAAGATTGAATTATGGGAACTTAGAGCAGAATTTTAAAGTAATGCTTTAAGTCCAGAGAGAACAAAACAAAGATGAGCGAAGAGATTGAAGGGCATAATACTTTAAGGCGGGATTTCATCATAATAACTACCTTTCTTTTAATAGCGGTAGCGTATACTATTCCCACATTCAGTCAGAGAGAAACGGCAAAAAGCCTGCTGAATAATGAAGGAGTACAATTTAATTTGAAGGAGAATGTGCCAGGTGAGGGAATATTGTCCTATCCAGTAAAAATTATAGCTCACTCCCCTACCCGTCGTTTGTTTATCTCGGACTCCAATCATAACCGTATCATTGTAACCAATCCTGAAGGAGAGATTTTAGCCATTATAGGTTCAGGTGAACCGGGAAAGAGAGATGGAAATTTTCAAACTGCTACTTTTTTCAGACCACAGGGTATTGCGTTTGACGAAAAACGAGATTGTCTTTACGTGGCTGATTCCGGGAATCTTCTGATTCGGAAAGTTGATTTTAAGTCTGGAGAGGTGAGCACAATTTTCAGAACAGGAAAACAGGGAGGCTTTACTGCGAGGAGGAGTAGAGATATACCCAAGAGACTAAATTCTCCATTAGATATTGTGATTCTCAAAGATTATCTTTATATGACACTAGCAGGTTCGCATCAGATCTGGCGTATGCGTCTGGCTACCTTAGAAGCAAGGGTATTCGCTGGTGCTGGTGGAAGAAGCCTCGTTGATAGAACAGTGGGGCACGCGGAACTGGCACGACCATCTGGTCTGGCTACTGATGGGGAAATACTCTATTTTGTTGACAGTGAGGCATCGGCTCTCAGGAAAATTGAGAACAATAAAATTTATACCATCATTGGAAAAGAAGGATTAATTGAGTCTGGAGATGTTGATGGTGCCTGTGAACGTGCGTTGTTACGAAATCCCCGGGGAGTGTTCTATCACAATGGTTTCCTCTACATTGCTGACACCTTTAACCATAAAATCAAAAAAGTTGACCTGCAAAAAAGAGAAGTGAGAACCATAATAGGAACTGGCAAACCCGGGTATAAAGATGGCAAAGCCCGGGAGTCTCTGTTGAATGAACCGAATGACATTACTTTTTTGGAGGGAAAATTCTATATCGCAGACACAAACAATCATTTGATTCGTATCTACAACCCGGTGACAGATGAGGTCTCTACATTCACTTTTAAAAAAGCAAAGCCCACTCCTACACCGACTCCAACAGAAGAACCATTTTATGGTAAACGAATTATACTCCCCGAGAAGAAAATTTCACCGAACACTAAAACACTCCGATTTCTTTTACAACTTCCTGAGGGGTGTAAGTGGAATAAGGAAGCACCCAATACTATCAAGGTGTTTTCAGAGAACAGCAACATTATTAGTATACCGTCATTTGCTCCGGGCAATAAACTCTTTGATTACGCAATCCCGATTTCTATAAATGGCACAGGCAAAACCACAGTGAAGATTCAGGTAGAGGCATACTATTGCGAGCCACCACCTCAGGAGCTTTGCCATCCTGTAGCCATAGAATTTTCTGTTCCTGTTATCGTAGATGAAAAAGGCACGGATACTTTTAGAGTCACTTACAGTCTTGGCAACAAATAGCCTGGTAAAAGCTGTAGAGTTACAGAGATTAATCGACCAATGAAGTATGAATTTGCCCCTATTGACTCAACAGGGCATTGTTAGAGGTTGACCAAATTTTTTGAAGTACAATAAAGGAGCAAAACAATGAGAATCACTGTATTTAATGGGAGTCCACGAGCAGAAAAGGGTAATACCAACATTATGGTACAGGATTTTTTAGCTGGAGCGAAGGATGCAGGTGCAGAGGTAGAGAATATCTTCCTTGCGGGAAAAAATATTAAACCCTGCCTTGGGGAGTTTGAGTGCTGGATAAAAACTCCCGGAGAATGTATCATCAAGGACGATATGGAAGAGCTCCTTCCAAAATTTATATCATCTGACATCGTGGTGTTCGCAACACCTGTCTATGTGGATAATGTTACCGGCATTATGAAAAACTTTATGGATAGACTGCTACCAATTATTGACCCGCATTTTGAAAAGGACGAGAACGGAGAATACAGACACACTCCAAGATATAAGAAGACGCCAAAGATTGTTGTTGTTTCAAATTGCGGATTCCCTGAACAGAGCCACTTCCAGGTACTTCGTCTGTTATTCAGGAGGGTCGCAAGAAACATACATTCAGAAGTTATAGGAGAGATATATAGAGGAGAAGGCGAGTTGCTGAGACATCCACCACAGGTGCTTAAACACGTCATTCAGGAATATAAACATCTGTTGAGGAAAGCAGGACGGGAGGTAGTGGAAGATTTACGTCTTTCCGAAAAAACCCGACTACAACTGGAAGAACCACTCATTTCGTATGATAAATATATATTCGGCGCAAACAAACACTGGGACAGTAAGTTAGGCAAACTTAAGTCTGCTACTGATAATGAATGATTGGAAGAAAATACCCTTTGTGTTTTCTATGTTGTTTGCTGAGTGTGTCCTTTGTGGTCTGCTTTTGAAAATATCATCAATATAAAGGGGAGGTAAGGTTATGGAAGCAATGGAGGCTATACTTGGGCGACGAAGCATTCGTAAGTATACTGATAAGGCGGTGCCGGAACCGGTGATAAACCAATTACTGGAAGCGGGAATGAGTGCGCCATCAGCAGGTAACCAACAACCCTGGCATTTTATTGTAATTAATGAACGTGAGATTCTGGAGAAAGTCACTGAGTTTCATCCTTACGCTGAAATGCTCAAAGAGGCAAATGTGGCAATTTGTGTTTGTGCAGACGTGAACCTGGAGAAGCACAAAGGCTACTGGGTACAGGACTGTTCAGCGGCGACGGAGAATATCTTAATAGCGGCGACTGCACTGGGTCTGGGTGCATGCTGGCTTGGTATCTATCCACGAGAACAACGAGTGAACGGACTGCGAAGTCTTCTGGGTATCCCTGATAATGTTATTCCGCTTTCGCTTATTTCTATCGGGTATCCAGCGGAACAAAAACCACCTGCTAATCGGTATAATAGTACAAGGATTCATTACAACAAGTGGTAGAGTAATTTTTTTCTTTAGAGCCGATGAACCTTTTATCAAGCCTCGGAAGAGGACATCAATTATCCTCAAAAAAAGAAAAAGCCCTGGACTTTAAAGATTATCAGTAAATCAATGGGTGGACACAATTAACGTACTTAGAATTTCTTGTGGGTCGTAGTGGGAAATCGTTGAGTATCTCAGCGAGGTTATAGCGTTGGTGGTCTTCTGCTTTTAGTTCAATAATGACAGTCGCCGGGAGCAGGAGTGGAGTATGTAATTGCGGAAATGTAGATGACCATTGTTCATAAGCCTTATGAGCATAATCAAGTGTGATGCGGACATTATAAGTTGGCGATACATAATATTCGCGGAGATAGAAATTAATAAAAACCGGGACTGAGCGAAGGTCAAAGGCGACCTGCAGGTGAGGAGGCACTGCCCTGCGTATGAGTGTGACTATTTCCTGCCAGGACATTGTTTCAAAATCAATGGTATCGTTTATTGGAGCAGAGATTTTCCAGCTCAGTCTATCGCGTTTATTTTTTATTTCAAGGCGACCAGAGACATTCTTGAGCGAGTTGCCATACCATCGGAAACGAATCTTCGAGCGCTGAGAGACTCCTGAGACGTGCTGTTGAAGGCTATAAAGGTCAAAGGTGTCAAAATAGACATTGTTAACGCGTCGTGGCGGATACGCAGTGATAAACCCGGCGGGATGTGCCATAACCATAGAGCGAATGACTGATAGTGCACTGTGGCGAGCCACTATTTTCAACTCATAGCGCGGATGATGGGGAAAATCCATTGTTCTATTCTTAAAATTATTTCTAAAATTTTAATCCACTGAATTGCGCATTAATAAATAACTTCACAAATGTGAAAAAGAAGAACCGTTCTAAATTTATATAAATTTATATTCCGAACACCTCAGCCTTAAAGCCCAATTAAATTATCCTGCCGAACAAAGCTGATGTTGGACTCAGGCAATTGTTTTTTTAACTCATCAATTAATCCTACCAGCTCTTTATTATTGCGACAATCAATATAATAGGTAGTCATCAGCATATCGTTGCGTGCATCCATACGGCGGACGTCAGCTTTTATTCCGGAACCGGTAATAATTTCATCTATTTTAGCAAAGATAGTGTTATCATCTTTTTGTGCGGGGAGTTCAATGTTAAGAAAGAACATAGAGTTGCTGGATTTACGTGTAGCGGCAGACCTTATTGCCATAAGACCAAGAATCAGTATAGTAGCAACAACGGTCAGGAAACGTTGATTGGCTCCGAGTCCAATGCCAATAGCTATTGCCATAAAAAGGTAAGCGAGTTCTTCAGGTTCTTTAATAGGAGTGCGAAATCGAACAATTGACAGAGCACCGACCAGTCCGAGCGATAAAGTGAGTGATGATTTAACAATAGAAATGACAAGCACAGTGGTCAGGGCAATGAAGGGAAGAATCCAGGCTAAAGTTCGTCGGTTAGTCAGCGTCTTTCCGTAATGAACAAAGTGCCAGGATAGCGCAAACGATAATACCATCCCCAGAAAGAGGTTAATCAAAATCTCTGTGATTGAATTTGGCGGTGGAAGTTGTATACTGATACCTTGAAACATATCCTTAATCCCAGAATATATTTTTTATACACTGCATTTGCTAATGGTTACTTATCTTAGCCATTCTATTTGCAGAGTAAAGAGAATTCTCTAAGTGTTAGTATTTTACCAGGTAACCTGATTTAACCAACTGGTGTCGATTAAAGGACTGCCATCTTTCCCGGCTTTCATAAATGGCGAATAAAGGTATAGGCGAAAATCTCTCTGTTCAACATTGACGAATTGTTTATCCGGGTTATAATTACCCAGGATTGAAATCGTAGGATAATTCTGCACAAAACTGTATGCGGTGCTGATGCTTTCGGCGGTCTTGATTTGAAATAAAGGATTCTGTAGTCGCCACAGGACAGAGTTCTGAATATGAACGCGAGGGATAGGTTTGTCAGGAAGATAGAAAAACTGAATGCCATTTTTACACTCGTAAATAATAGTATGGCTGAGAGTAGTAACCGCATCTTTAAGCCCAATCCCGGTGGTGCAATCAGTAATAAGCACTCTATCAAGCATAGTGGAGCAACCGTCGCCTAAGGAAAGAGCTTTATCTTCGCAGTCACGAATGATAGTATTTTTAAGCCAGAGATTAGCTTCACTGATATCAATTGCATCAGCGTTAGTTTTTTCCAGCAGAGTATTAATAATCGTCATAGAGCCGTTGCCACTGAGTTGAATAATATCCCCGTCGTAAGCGGAATAAATATTACTGAGACGGCAATGCTCTATGCGAACAGTAGAACTGCGACTGTCTATGCCAACAAGTTTAGCGTCTGAGATGAGACAATTTTTCAGATAAAGATTGGAATTCACGCACTCAATAGCACCGATAAAATAAGTATCCCACCAAGATGCATTTTCAATAACGCAGTGCTGGAGACGGTTCGTCTCTTTGGAGTGGAAAAATTTAAGTCCATTCCAGGTGCCTATTCTGTCAAGTGAGGTAAAATAAATCTGGTCATTTTCAGTTCCATTAGCAATAAGGCGACCTCTGACTTCAAGCCCGGTGCCCGGCGAAAAAATCAACACACAGCCTGGCTCTATCCTCAGAGTAGAGCCCTGTTCAACGATAATGGATTGAGTAACTAAAAAAGGTGAATCCGATTTATGAAGTACGGTATCTGCTGTTATGTTTGCGTCAAGTTCTGTTGCCTCAGGAGAGTAAAAAACGTCCAGAGTCGTTGTGGCAATTACATTAGCGTCCGAATCAATGGCTTTAATTGTGAACGTATTCCAACCCCGCTGAAGAGCAACTGATGTACTCCAT
>JAGHBZ010000163.1 GCA_021160705.1 Candidatus Sumerlaeota bacterium | reverse complement strand
GGTCGTTGAAGGAGGCTGGAGAGGAGTTGTTGACGTTTTTCAACTATCCGGAGAAATGCCGTCGGAGTTTACACTCCACCAATGCGATAGAGAGGTTGATAGAAGAGTTTCGACGACGGCTCAAGGTGCAGGGGAGTTTGCCGGGGAGGTTTCGTGCGGAGAAGTTGTGCTACGGAATGATTGCGGGAGGCATAATTCGACTTAATCGCATAAGTGGACATAGGGAGTTAGGGGAGTACGTGAGGCAAAGGAGACAAAATTTCAATTTCAAAGAACAGGAACAAAAAAATCTTGCAAACACAGCCTGAGGCAGAGGAGGATAGAGTTTAGCGGAATGCCTATGAGGATCGAGCCATTTTCCACCACTTTTGGGACACCACCTTCCATTTTCACCAATAAAAACATTCAATTTAGGATTAGGCACAAAGACTAAGTTATGGATACTTTTATAATTCTTAATATGTATCTTTGTGATTTTCACGATTTACTTCTCTCCTTCCACCCACTTTTGATACGCGGTCCATTTTTTGTATTTTTTGCATATTGTAGATATTTGACATTTTGGGCAGTCCGGGTTCAAATCTGTGCAAAAGCCGTTCTCAAAAAGATAAAAAGCACCATTATCAACATAGAAAGGGATTTTCTCCGATTGGGAAACAATCTCTTCTATCCAGGGTCTCATCTTACTTGCCTGGATGATATAGGGGCGAGCATTTTCATAAAGCACTTCACCCAGAAGCCCGCTTCTACAAAACACTTTGCCCACATGACCATCAACAATCATCAAGGTATCAGTTAGTGTTGCAATTTTTGATTTCCAGATTTCACTGAAAAGAAAGACTACTCAGTTAACATACATTCTACAGGCTTTGGGGTCATTCCCTACCCACCCGGCACTAAGAACAGGATGGGTATTTAAGAAATCAAAAAGTCCTCTGGATTTGTTGCGTCGCAGTTGCTCTTCAATGACAGTAAGAAAATTTTGTTTGTTCTCGTTTAACCATCTAATGAAACCTTCGTATGTTTTGAAACGGTAAGCAAAGAGAGAAATAGGCTTTATACCGCCTAATACACCAACCCTATATAAGAGTGAGCCTTTCTCGCCAGCCACATCTTTAAACACTCTAAACAGCTCTGATTCCGAAATCTTATGTGGTTCGAATAAAAGAACATCTGTAAATTCCTCCGAAATTCTTATAGACATCTCCCTTACCTTTTCAAATTTTGCCTGCTGGTTTATCAACACTCTTAGAAGTAAGTATCGCAGCACTTTCTCCTGTTCATCTCTATTCATCAGCTGAGGGTTTAAATTGTCGGGGAAAGCCATATGTTCTTTCCATCTTTTAAGCCAGGTGTCCCTGCCCTGTTTTTCCAGGATTTCAAGCAATCTGTTTCTTTCTTTATCGGACAGGCTTTTTTGGGTCTCTTTTGCCATTCCTCACCACTGATTTTTGATTACTAACTTTCTCCTGAAGTTGTGTTCGTAGATGTTTTGCATCCGCCCGAACGATTATCTCCACCTCGTTATTCTTTTCAAATAAGGAGCCCTGCCGCATACCCATTTTTTCTTTGACGACATCAAGCAACTCCAGGTCAAGTTCATAACCTACACTATTTCTTTTTAGCAAAGAAGCTACCTTGTTTGTCGTACCTGAACCCATAAACGGGTCAAGGACAACTTCTCCAACATAAGAAAATAGTTTAATAAGCCTGTATGGTATCTGCTCAGGGAAAGCGGCTATCCCGGTTTCAAGTCTATTTTTTAAAGGTAAAACGTTGGTTATATTCCAGGTGGTTAGATACCATTTTTCTTTTTGATATTCTGAGATTTCAATTCTGGATTGCTTTTTTACGCCTTCTGGAATGCTCCTGTAATTGAATTTTCCATTCTGGAAAATAAGTATGGTCTCTTGAATATTATCAGGATAAAAATACATTGGATATGGATGTTGCAGGAGCACCCCACTCCTTCTACTTATGCGGATATAACCCTCTGGCTTTATCCATATAATTTTGTCGCGGTAAACAAATCCTTCCTCAATGCAAATCTTTGTGAGGTCTGCTACCACAGGATATTTTTCTCGGTTTATTAAAGTGTCGTCGCACACTATACATACGATTCTCCCTTTTGCCAGTACTCTTTTTAATTCTCGCGCAACTTTTCTCATTTTATTCAAATATGCGTCATAACTCTCAAAGAGACCGGGATAATCAAAAGGGGCATTGAAGTAAGGGGGGCTTGTAACTACAAGATGTATACTTCCATTTTGTAGCTCTTTCATATTTTCGCTGTCGCCAAATATCAACTTATGAAACGTCTTTATGTTCGCTTTCTCTTTTGTCATCATTTACCTTTATTTATCCTAACCTGCAGTTTCATATAGGGTTTGGCATAAAATAAATCTCAGCGAAATCAGGACTGAGTAAATAATCCGGAGCACAGAACCTTTATGCTGTATCAGGGGATGGGGTGGTTTGCTATAAAATCTCTCCATAATCTACCTCAATGCCGTCGTCAATCTGTTTGATAATAAATAATAATAAATAATTCCAACCACTTTGGGACGTGTACCTTGAGCATATTGATTTGCTAAATTAATAAGTGGAGATACATACTTAGGGAATTCAGGCGTTTCTATATCCAGATATTTCCTGATTTCTTTAATGCCAATTTTTACTTTCATCCTGTCTCCTTGCCGGTTTTCAATCCAAGAAACTTAGTTTTATATTTATACTCCAATGCTGTATCTACATCCACCAGCCCATTTTTAATCAAATGGGCATTCAAGAAGGTCTTGTTCCAGAGATAGAGATAGCAGAATAGATTACCATCTTCATCGTATTTTATATCATCAAATCTTAAGAAAACTTTTTGTCCTTTAAGTTTCTTCTGCAAGAAATCGACCGCTTCACCATTTTTATCGTGTTTCTCCTTAACACCGAGCAGTCTTATTTTCACGCCATTGTCTAAAATCAATATCTCAGGCGTGAGTATCTCCTTCACTTTATAGTATTTTTCCCTTTCTGAAGGAGCATTATCTATTCTGGAGCCAAATCTTAATTTTTTAGGGTCAATTTTCTTATCAAATTTTATTGGGTCTTTAAAAATGTAAGGTAAGTTTTTTATCTTCTTCTTAAAATCTATTTTCGGTTCTTTCTGCTTGATTATTTCAAAAGTTACATCGCTGAAAATAGTGCGTTCTCCTATTCCAAGTTTTTCTTTAATGGCAGGTAAGAACTCCTCGTTTATTTCGTAACCAATAGAATTTCTGTTCAGATTTTTGGCTGCGAGCGTTGTGGTTCCGCTTCCAAGGAATGGGTCGAGTACCGTGTCGCCAACAAAACTGAACATTTTAATAAGGCGTTTTGGCAATTCTTCCGGGAACATTGCGAGATGTTTATCCTGTTTTTCGCCGGGGAAGTTCCAGTGTCCTGTAAAATACCGATTCCATTCATCCTGAGTTAACTTTGATTGTTCCTTAATTTCTTTGCTAACCTTTGGAGGCTTACCATACTTTTTGAAAATCAGAATAAATTCGTAATCTAATTTGAGGATTCCATTTCTGGGATACGGAAAAGAGCCCATTACTGTGGCACCACCAGTAGTGTGACAGGTCGTAACCTTTTGCCAGATGATAGCACCCATATAGTCAAACCCAGCACTTTCGCAGAACTTGATTATCTCTGTTCTTATCGGGATGACTTTATATCGTCCATAATACACGGAGCGAGCAAACTGGTCGCCAATGTTGATGCATAAACGACACCCTTTGTGTAAAACCCTTCCGCATTCGTTCCAGACCAGGTTAAGATTATTGATGTACTCTTCGTAAGAATCATTAAAACCAATCTGCTTGCCGTTGCCATAATCTTTCAATTGCCAGTAGGGCGGGGACGTGATGACAAGATGGACAGACTCGTCGGGGACTTCTTTCATCCACCGAGAATCACCGATGATTATTTTATGGAGCGTTTTCATCCTATATCCAAAAATGGTTTTATCTTACTTAAACACACTACCTTGACTGACGTTTAGCAGGTAAAAGAAGCTGCTGAAGACAATTTGTAGACGTCTTTGATTTCCTGTGTATCTGGGATTATACAGAGTAGCGATTTCATTTATATTTTCGTTGCGAACAAAACTTTTTTAAAGAGTAAAAGATTGAGTCAGCCTGCCGAACCTATTATGCGGTATTATCGCTATACGGCTTACTTAATTATCTTTTCCCCTATTCCGTATTAGATATTTTTTCTGTTCTTCAAGAAAAGTAAGTTG
>JAGHBZ010000059.1 GCA_021160705.1 Candidatus Sumerlaeota bacterium | reverse complement strand
GTCCGATAACGTCTGGTCTTTGTTTGTCTCCCTGAGAGGTAGATAATGTCATTTTCCAAATCAACCTGTTCCCAGGTAAGACGGAAAAGCTCCTGTTTTCTCATTCCTGTGAGTATGAAAGCTTTAAGAAAAATCTGTAATTGTTCATCTGCATTTTTCAAAAGAGCAAGCACCTCTTCAGGTGTTAGAGCTCGTGGGGCTTCGTAAGGAATAACAAACTTTCGTAACTCTTCAGCCGGATTTTTCCGTAATGCTCCCCATAGCTTCAAGGTTTTCAAAAAGACTCGTAAAGTATCTATTTCTCTATTTATAGTGCGCTTTTGAATCTGGCTCAATCTTATACTCTTATATTTTTCAAGGATAGGGAGAGTAATTTCATTCAGCATTTGTACTCCTTCTTTCTGGCAGAAACGAAAAAAGTTCTTTAAAATTGACCGGTCTCGCTCATAAGACGTAAGGGCTTTTGTGCGAAACGAAAATTCCAGATAAGTTTCAATTGCTTGCTCTATGGGTATCTTTTTTATCGGCTGAAAATGATGAAGTTCAGCAAGAAGACGAAATGCAACTGTTTGAGCGGTCTCGTAATCAGAAGTGCGAAGAGAGCGCCTTATAGTCCGACCACCTTTTCTGAAAACCATATAATAATGAGGAGACCATTTAGGTTTATAGATTTTCATCTTTCTATCCTCTCAAGTAACTCCTCTACTTTTTCTTTCAGGACGTCGTGTTCGGGAGCCCGAAGTAAAGATTCTACCTCTGCCAGATCATAGCGAGGGTGTCCAACTGTTATGGCGGGTTTTATCCCGAGTTTGTGAAGATGTCTTTTCATAGTTCTTCTATTCATTCCAAAATAATGGGCGAGCTGAGATATAGAAAAATAGCGTTGTTTTATCATTTATGTTCCTCCTTTCTTAACGGTAGCTGAAAGAGATGATTGCACGCCTCCTTTATCGTTTTTAATATTGGGAAATTGTTTCATTTCGGGCAAATCTGGATATGCACGGTAAATGTTATCTTTGAGAAATAAAGGTATGTTTCTCTCTTTACACTCTTCTATAAGAACCTCTATCCATTTCCTTTCTGGGGATTTGTATGGATTGGTCTGAGCTCCGACTATTACCCAGTCAATTTCAGGTGGAATTTTTTCTACCATTCCCAGTAAAGGCTCAAAACTTATAAAACGAATGGTATTCGTAGATACTGAAATCAATTCCCATACTCTATATGACCCAAAATCTGGATTAGTAACTGTAACCCCAAGCCAACAATTTTGAGGGAAATTCCATTTACCATATATCTCTGGGAATTTTGTCAAAAAAAGAAATATGTGTTGTGGGTATTGTTTAATTTTTCGTAATACTGCTCTCCACCATTCATCTTGCCAATAATAGATTTCAGACATAGAATTGACAAAAATCTTTGAAGGTTTTTTAGGGAGGGGTTTAAAAAAATTGGTTTTTATCCACGTCGGGGCAAATGCTTTTATAAGTTTTTCAAATTCTTCTTTATGAAGAACCCCCTTCCATTCGGAGTTTTTAAATTCTTTCCCTGTTATTTTCTTAGCAAATCGTCGTGCGATTTTCCTTGCATAACAGTATTTGCAATTGTTTAAGCACCCCCATACAGGATTCCATACATAATCGCACCAGTCTATTTTTGTCTTAGTCAATTGTTTCTTTTTCATTGTTATACCTCTTGTTCTTCCTGATTTATTCCTTCCACAAGACTGGGAACTACCCAGCCAACAAAATTACCTCTTTTTACAACAGGGTATAGTTGGACATCTTCCCTCAGGCTACACTTTCTATGTACTCTTTCTCGTCTGAGTCCTCGATAACCAGGGAGATATATCCAGTCATATTCCTCGTCAGGCATTATGGATTGACGACAAATAAAACAACTATATCGTTTTTTTGTTTTCATTTTTTCTGTTTATCGGCATTGTTTATAGGCGATACCCAAATATTTGTATATCCCCGTGAGCGAAGGACATTAATGACGTGCATTTCGTCATAGGCGTATATTATGCCTGACGCTGGGTTGCTGTCTTTGTTTAATGCGCAAAACTCGTAGTAGTGGTATTGGGTGTAGCTCATTTCTTATCCCTTTTCTTTGTTTAGTTTCACAATTCCCATCCTTGCCAGTTCAAGCAATATCCGAGTCCGTGCCTCTACTTCTGTTTCACCGTCTCTTATGAGACAGGCAAATATTACCTTTTTAGGAGACTCATACCAGATTTTGTGTATCCCATTGGGGCTACAACTCCACCGTAATACAAATTCATCCTCAATCTCGGTTGGCAGATATTCACCTACTTCTCGGTCAGTAGGGGCTTTGATTATCGGATATTTAGGGCACTTTATCCAAACTGGAGTTTCCGCTTGGGGGTAAGGATACTTTTTAAGGAGAGTACTTATTTTAACTTTTTCAACGTTGCATTGACTAAAGTCCAGTAAACACGTTCTGTCTATCGTCCCATCATCCAGTTCAGCCTCGTAATAGTATGGACACAGAACGAGTGGTTCCTTCAAGAGAACCAATTCGTACTTGCCCTCCTTCCAGTACCACCCTCCGCCTTCTTGAGGAAACCCAAACTCTTTCAGTTGTTTGCACAACTCCAATGACGGCACTTCTTTCTCTGGGTTAAACATTGCTTGCCTCCTCTTTGTCAGAAAGATAGAGAAACGTAATGCTTTCATCCGATGGGGATTTGGGAGGGGCACTTACAGTGGCGAAGAAGATAATAGTATCATAGTGCCCCATTATTTCTTGAAGAAAACGAAAGAAGAATGCCTTGTTTGCCTGGTCAAGAATATCTACCCGGTCGATAATGAGCAAGCGGGTCTTTGTTAGATAAGAAAGTGCCTCTTGAACAAGTAACTGCAGACGAAATTTTTCAGACTCGCTGAGCAAGTACTCAGGGGTTTCATTTATGAAAAAAGTAAAATCAGGAGCAATGGTGATGTCTTTTGCACCAAGTAACCAGGCATATTGCCGAATGCGGGAAATAAATGGTTTTATTGTTCCTTGTAGCAAAAGAGAAGGAATGCCATCAGGAGCGAGGGCTTTAGCCATTCGGTCATAAAATTCAGCCAATCTGGAGTTTTCTTCATTTTCTTTTTTCACACGTTCATATTCAGCGACTGCTTTATCATATCTCAGTTTTTCTTCATAGAGAGTTGTCAGAGCCTTAAGTCTATACTCAATATCTGCCTTGCGTTTCTGTACCTCTTCCCGGGATGGCGGGTTCTGCGGGAGAGATTTCATTTGTTTAAGTTGAGTAGCAACTTCACTGAGTTGGCGCTTTGCCTCCCATATCCCGTTTTTTCTCTTACTTATAAGAGAGTCAAGATGATGTAATTTGCTAACTATATCTGTAAGAGTTTTATTTAAGCGTTTCAACTTTTCCTTCTGTTTTTTTAGTTCTTCTTGTTTTTGTGTAAGCGTAGATTCAATTAGTTCCCGAGATTTGCATTCCACCTCATAGATAGGACATTTTTCTGGGGCAGATTTCAGACTTGACTCAAGTGATAGAAGATAATAACGAAGCGACCCTTCCTTTCCATTCAGTTCTTGTTTCTTTTGCTCAAGTTCTCTCTTTTGTTGTTCCAGATGGCTTTTTTCTTCCTCAGCCAGTTTAATCCTATCCTCAAGGGCTTTTTGTTTTTGCTTCAATTCATCGGGCGATTGAGTTTGTATATTTTCGTATAAACTTAATTTTGCCTCTTCTTCCAAAATCTTCTTTTGCTCATCTCTTAACTGATTAATTCTTTTCTGGATGTCATTAAGTTGCAGTCGGGAAAAGTCTATCTTTTTTTCCTCGAGAACGAATAAAGAGTCAGGTTCATCCGCAGGTTTTATGAGACGTTTATGATGACGTCGTAATTCAATGGTGATGGCTTGTGCTTTTTCAAAATCTTCTTTTGCCAGTGCCTCTCTTACACCTTCAGGAATAGATTTAATCTCAGCGTTTAATTTGTTGCAAAGAAGACTAAGGGGGTCTTGATTGCCTCCTCTTTTAAATAAATCAAAGAGCATTTTCTTTCTTTCAGCCGTGGGCGCATTGAGAAAGTTGAAGAAAATCGGCGAGAAACAGGTGTCCAATTTTATTGTCTTACCATTACAACTGATGACGACATTGTACCGAGAAGGTAAGATTGTGCCTCTGGCGATAATCCTCCCCTTATTTTCCATTATGAATTCCGCTTCTACCATTGCTTTTGACTCTCCGTGTCGGATAAGAGAAGCGAGGTCTTTCTTATATTGAAGTTCCCTGCATTTCCCGGTAAGGAGAAGTTGCAATGCGTCTTTTATGCTGGTCTTTCCGGAGGCATTCGGACCAAAAATCCCGACGATTTTCACTCCATCCGGGATAGACAACGAAAACTTCTTGAAACAGGTAAAGTTTTTTATGAGAATGTTTCTGAGTTTCATTTTGTTGGCTCCTTTCTCATTATTGGGATTGTAGTTTCAGAAGGGGAGAAAGGACTCTATACCCTTCTCCCCGGATTCTATTTGCTCTTCACGGTTTTAAATTTTGTGACCTTTTGCGTGGGGATTATGGGTTCAATTTTTTCTTTCCAGACGCCTGTCAATTTAAATTTTCGAAGCAAATCCATCACAGCGGTTTTGCTGGTAGTGAGAATTTGCCAGACAGAGGATTTAGGAATCCCCTCGCCTGCGAGTATTTCACAGATTTCCCTGGTTACAGCGCCGTAGTCTTTTCGCTCTTCTTCAAAAAATCCTCGTTTCCCATCAGGAGTTTCAATTGGGCCATTTGTTTCGGCATAATTCCGCAGGGCTTCTTCTATTTGCTTAAGTCTGTGTTTGAGCATCCGATATTCGCCGTCCAGCCTGATAGCATCTTCCTCGGAGAGTATTGGCGGTATAGCGGTCTCCAGTCTAATTGTCCGTTGATATTCAGGACATTCTTCATAGAAATCACACCTGGAACATTGAGAGGAAGGGATGGGTGGAAATTCTTTTTCATTAATGATTCTATCAGCCACTGCAAGGAATTGTTTTCTTAAATCCTCAAGTTCTCCCCTGTAAATGACCGCTGAACGAACCGCTGAATAACGAACGAACCAGATGTTGATTTCCGCCTTTTCTGCCTGTGGATAGAGTAAAAGTGAAAGAAGTGCGTAGATTTGAAGTTGTGGATGGGACTCTACCTCCTTCTGTGAATATATCCGGTGTCCAGTCTTGAAGTCAAAAATTCTTACCGTTGCCCCATCAAGAACCGGAATCAACAGGTCAATGACCCCGTGAAGAAGCGAGCCCTCTGGGGGGTACAGGTCGGAATCAAGCAGGATTGCCTTTGTCAATTTGTCGTCACTGGCAACGTGCACCTCTGCGTAAGCCGGACCCTCCAGGGTAAAGGCGGTATAGAAATTTACACACTGCGACCGAACGTCTTCACGAAGAGGAGACGGCACACCGGCAAGAATTTGAGGTAAAAGAGATTCTGCCAGGGCAAAGTCTGTCGGGAAAAATTGTCCTTCTGCACCAGTGTCGGTAAGACCCACAAGATACCGAGCGATGAATTCGTGAACAGCGGTTCCTATGATGGAATATTTAGAAGGGCGAGGGCGATGTTTTTCTGACCGCAAACACCAGAACGCAAAAGGACAGCGCTGATATAATGTAATTGCACTGAAAGAGAGCGGGAATATCCGCTCAAGGGTTTTGGGTTTGGTTGCGACACTCATTTTATTCTCCTCCTTTGCTATCAAAAAAGGTCAAAAGATTGAGGGTTCCTTGACGTCTGTCCGGGCTGTTTTGCTTCAGGGAAAATATCCTCTCTCTCTGATTCTGTCTCTTCGTCGGCAATCTGTTCCGGAACCTCTTCACTGCCCTCCACTGTTTCATATTCAGCATCAATGACATCATTTCCACGCTCTGGGGGTTCGGTCTCTTTAGGTTCTTCTTCTGGATAGAACTCCTCCTGGACCTCTCTTTGTTCTTCTGGACTTTCTTCGTGAAAACTGGCAGGGGGCAGTTCGGCAAGCTTCTGCAACTCGGTATCCAGGTGACGCTGTTCTTTTAGCTGCTCAACGACCTGTTTCTTTAGCTCCAGAAAGTTCCCCGGATATTCCACATTCACCACAAAGATAGTTACCAGTCGTCCCTCTGGAGTTGTAACCGTCTTAGGTGTGAGCGTGAGCTCCAATTCCACGCCAGCAATCTGTCCAAGTGTCATCATCTTTATAAATGACAGGGATGCGAGAATGGACTTTATAGTGTTTTTAGAGGTGGTGCGGAACTTATATACCCCTCCTAAACGAGGTGCGACCGGAATGATGACAGAGAGAATACCATTGACCTTACAATCCCCTCTGAGCGCATATTTGCATTTTTGTGGGTCACAGCGAATTTCTTTCGGTTCCTTTCCGTCTTCGCCGAACCATATCGCCCTATCTCCGTTTTCACTTTTACAATAGAGGCGACTCTTTGTATAGAGTGCCCGAAACGTGTAGAAGTTATGCTCAATATCATTAAAAAGCAGCACAACGGGGATTCGTGTAAGTCTATCTGTTTTTTGTCCGGTTGCCTCGGCTATCTTCTTCATCAGTTCCTGGTCTGTCTCCAGGTCATCCGCACTATTACGGGTTATGCGAGTGATGACGAAATGGTCCATTTTCTGCGGCATACGAACCACTTTGCCGGTGCGGGTCTTCTGGGGCGAGCCCTTTTTACCAATCTTTATTTTGCCCAGCTCAAGCAATGCTGGTTTTATTTCTGGCAACATAGTGTATCCCTCCTTTCTTTAATTTTTTCTGCACAAACCTGACAGAGAAAAACATTCCGACACATCGTTTATTTCCTCCTTTCATAGATAGATTTTGACGGCACAAAAAAGAAGCACCAGGGTCAGCACACAGAGAGGAAGCAAAAATACAGGCTCAAGGAAAAACTGGAGAGAGTCGTCTTTCTTCTTTGAGGCGGAGGAACCATTCGCCGCTATATGGGAAATATAACCGTTGATTCGCAGGTATAGGCGCAACGAACTGTTCAATGAGCGAAGGACTTTCCGCTTGCTCTCAGCGACAGCCCAGACCTGAGGCAGGCAGGGGATCTCAGCGAACCATAACCCATCCGGGAGCTGACGAACAGCTGCGGAACGCATCAACTCGCCGACCCTGGGGCTTGCTGTCAATTTGTCATCCACCGTGGGCATTTTCAGACTTTTTTAGTCAAATGAAAAATTACAAAGTCATCGTAACAAATAATGCACATTTATGTCAAGTAAAAATGTTATAAAAAATGCAATTTTTGGGAGTAAACCTTCCTGCTTTAAGGTAAGGAGGAAAAAAATCTAAAGAGTAATGCTTCCTTGGCTTATAATATACTCCGAAAAGTACAAGGGGAGTATGGGGAAAAGAAGGTTATTTTGAGAGAAGCTTGGAGATCTCTTGTTCTAATAAATTAATTATATCTTCAAAAGTTTCTGTAGAGACTTTTGTTTCTATGTTTAGTGCATTCTGAGTGCACAATATTAAGTTTTTAACTTCCCCTGGCTGAAGCTTTATGGAAAGTACCCATAATATACGTTCCAAAGCAGTCTCATGAAAAGAGAGAAGAATATACTCTCCGGGGTTAAGCCCGCTTATTTCAAAGTGTCCTTCATCATCAGTAAGTGTCTGATAT
>JAGHBZ010000134.1 GCA_021160705.1 Candidatus Sumerlaeota bacterium | reverse complement strand
TTCTTATTCTAATTTTTTAAAGCAGGAGGTATGATACTATGAACCTACGCCGCCCGAACGCCAGTGAAGCAACAAAGACCGCAAATCGCTCACGAGATGTTGTGCCTCTTTCCGGGATTTGCACCGTGTGTTATGATGGATGTAAGGGTAATTGCGAGATTTTTAAAGCATCATTCAGGGGACGAGAGGTCATCTATCCGGGTCCCTTTGGTGAAGTCACAGCCGGTGCAGATAAAAACTATCCTGTTGATTATTCGCATCTTAACATTCAAGGCTATGCTCAGGGTGCAAAAGGACTGCCCGAAGGTGTAGAAGCCGGACCTGATACCGCTATATTCCCTAAAGTAGATACGCAGAGCGAGTACGGCTGGACGAAAAAGGTCAAACTGCGCATACCCCTTCTCACAGGTGCATTAGGCTCAACCGAGATTGCCAGAAGAAACTGGGAACATTTTGCCGTTGGCGCAGCCATTTCCGGGTTCACAATTGTCTGCGGTGAGAATGTGTGTGGTGTAGACCCTCAACTTGAACGCGATAGCCAGGGAAAAGTGAAAAAATCTCCCGAACTTGATAGGCGAATTGAGATATACAAACGCTATTATGAAGGGTATGGGGAAATCCTGGTACAGCTTAATGTTGAAGACACACGACTTGGCGTGGCAGAGTACGTAATTGACAAACATAACCTTGAGGCAATTGAATTGAAATGGGGACAGGGGGCAAAGTGTATTGGTGGAGAGATTAAAGTCAAGGAGATTGAAAGAGCACTACAGCTCAGGGAACGTGGCTACATAGTAACACCCGACCCCACACAGCCTGATGTGAAAAAGGGTTACGAAGTAGGCGAAATAAAGGAGTTTGAACGTCACTCAAGGCTGGGATTTGTTACCTACGAAGGGTTTATGAACGAGGTAGAGCGCCTCCGAAAACTGGGTTACAAACGTATCACACTTAAAACTGGTGCATACTCTATGAAGGAACTGGCTATGGCTCTGCGCTGGGGTTCAGAGGCTCAACTGGATTTGATTACCATTGATGGTGCACCCGGCGGCACCGGTATGAGCCCCTGGGTTATGATGAACGAATGGGGTATCCCCACATTTTATCTTGAATCACTTGCTTACGAATTCTGTGAAAAACTTCACCAACGTGGACTCAGAGTCCCTGACCTCGCTATTGCTGGTGGGTTCTCTTCTGAGGACGGCATCTTTAAGGCAATTGCTATGGGCGCACCTTACGTGAAAGCTGTTTGTATGGGAAGGGCTATTATGATTCCCGGTATGGTCGGGAAAAATATTGGTATATGGATAGAGAATGGCGAACTACCAAAGACCATAGCCAATTATGGTATCAAACCTGAAGAAATCTTTGTGACCTATGAGGAGTTAGCTGAAAAGTATGGAAAGGAGATAGAGAAATTTCCACTTGGAGCGATTGGCATATATACCTTCTGTCAGAAATTAAAAGTAGGACTTCAACAACTGATGGCAGGCAGCAGAAACTTCAAAATCTCCACTATATCACGAAAAGACCTGATGGCATTGACTGAAGAGGCTGCTAAAATCTCAGGCATTCCTTACGTGATGGACGCATACCGGGAAGAAGCAGAAAAAATTCTTGAATCATAGTGCCTTGTGTCGGTATTGCGGATAAAAAGTGAACTGGCTGAATCTGACCCATAACTCTATACTCTAATACTCTAATTCTACCACCAAAAAACCGTGTTATTCCGTTGTTAGAGGGACTCTTTATCATGGAGGACTGTACTATCTGCCTCCGAGGGTTCTCCTGATGACCAGAAGGTCTAAGATGGCGTTCCTTAAAATCATCGTTGCATTTCTCTGCGGTTAATATTATTTCTGCATTAATCTTCAATATTATATTTCTGTCGGGATGAAATCGGGATAGATTTTCTTCGGGTGAAAAAGATTTGAGAAGGATGTCTCTGATAATTTGCTTGCATTAACGGAGGTAAGTAGATGAGTGTGCTGGTAGTTGGTGGAGCAGGATACATTGGTAGCGTCGTGGTAGAACAGCTAATTGAAGCCGATGAAGAGGTCGTGGTTCTGGACAACCTCTCCCGCGGGCATCGGCGTGCTGTACACAACAAAGCGGTCTTTGTAGAAGGAGATATGGCGAATGAAGAGCTGGTGCGGGAAATCCTGCAACAATATAATTGCGATGTAGTGATGCATTTTTCTGCGTTGAGTCTGGTTGGCGAATCTGTGGAAAAGCCGATGCTCTATTACGAAAACAATGTAGCAAAGGGAATCGCACTGGTCAAAGCGATGCTCTCTGCCGGGGTGAATAAATTAATCTTTTCGTCTACCGCAGCGGTCTATGGCATACCTGAAAAGGTACCCCTTGACGAGGACGACCCCACACAGCCTATAAACCCTTATGGGCGCACCAAACTTCAATTTGAACAATTTCTTGCGGATTGTTCTCAGGCTGAAGGACTCAACTATATCTCCTTGCGTTATTTTAATGCCGCCGGGGCAAGTGAACGGTTTGGCGAAGACCATCGCCCTGAAACTCATCTCATCCCGATTGTCCTGCAGACCGCACTGGGAAAACGCAATGCCGTCACCGTGTTTGGCGATGACTATCCCACCCCTGACGGCACCTGTATCCGCGACTATATCCACGTGGTTGACCTGGCTACCGCACACCTACGTGCTATGAACCATCTTCGCCAGCAGGAGAGATGTGCTAAAATATTTAATCTGGGTAACAATAAAGGCTTCTCTGTACTTGAGATTATCAAAGTCGCCCAGGAGGTCACTGGCAAAAAGATTAATTATAAAATAGGCACACGCCGACCCGGTGACCCGCCTGTGCTTATTGCCTCCAGCCATAGACTTAAGAAAGAACTCGGCTGGCAACTTAAGTATCCTGAAATACATCAGATAATTGACTCTGCCTGGTGCTGGTACCTCAAACATCCCGATGGCTACCCTGAGTGAACGACTCTTTTATTATCCTGCGCGCTAAGTCAGTACCGAAATTCAAGTGACACGATTTTTGTTCCATAGACTGACGTAGCGACGGTACACTTACCCGTTACAGCTTGAATAGAATAATATCTTTAACGTAAAGTGAATTTATAGAGGTAAAGGCAAAATGAGTGATGAAAAATATACTCGGCGTGAGTTTGTAAAACGTATGGGTAGTATGATACTGGGATTGGTATCGTTTCCGCTAATTTCTCTGGCTGACCAGCCCAATCTAAAGACAAAAAAACAGCCTCTCGGGTCCAGCACATCTTTTCCTGACCTGGTGGTAGCTCAGGGGAGAGACCCGGCTGAACTGGTACGGAAAGCACTGCAGGCATACGGTGGTATGAAACGATTTGTCAAAAAGGGCGACGTGGTCGTGGTCAAACCCAACATCGCCTGGGATAGATTACCCGCTCAGGCTGCCAACACCAATCCTGATGTGGTTAAGGCTCTGGTAGAACTGGCGTACGAGGCTGGCGCAAAAAAAGTCAAGGTCTTTGATAATACAGTCAACAATCCACAGAGCTGTTACAGGCGTAGTGGCATTATGGAAAAGGCACAATCCGCTGGCGCTGAAGTAAAATTTATTAATCCCGCGTTGTTCACAAAAGTGAAGTTTTCAGGTACAAAATTTCTTACCGAATGGCCAATCTATAAAGAAGCACTGGACTGCGACGTGCTGATAAACGTGCCAGTCGCCAAGACACACGGCATATCTACACTCACAATGGCACTAAAAAATCTAATGGGCATTATTGGTGGGGCACGTGGCAGGTGGCACCCGCAGATTCATCAAGCCCTTGCTGATTTGATAACTAAAGTCCGCCCCCAATTAACTGTGCTTGATGCATATCGCATTATGATTAAAAATGGTCCAACTGGTGGCAGTGTGAAGGACGTAAAATTTGTCGGCAAATGCATTATTGGGACTGACCAGGTAGCTGTGGATTCTTATGGTGCGACCCTGTTCGGCTACAAACCTCAGGAGATTGGATACCTTCGCATCGCCAATGAAATGAAGTTAGGCGAGATTAACCTGAGCAAATTGCATATTAAGGAAATAAAAGTGTAATGAATCGTCAGCGTCGTTTCAGATTTAGCGGATATGCCCGTCGGGTAGTACAGATACTTTCTTTAATATTTTTTTTGTATCTCTTTCTGTTTACACGGGCGAGGCTTGAGGGTATGGCATATCAGGTCGCTACCCCTGTCTCTGCCAACCTGTTCTTTCGTGCTGACCCGCTTTTGTTTACTGCCGTAATTCTCACTGTTAAGAGATTTATCGTTGCTGATTTCCTCCCAATGCTCGTTCTACTGGTCTTGATTGTCATTTTAGGCAGGTTCTTTTGTGGCTGGGTTTGCCCGTTGGGTACACTCTTTGACTTTATGCCACGACTCATCCCTACAAAAAAACAAAACCCTCGCCAGAAGCCCTATCATCGGTTTAAGTACTATTTCTTGCTGGGGTTACTGCTCTTCGCACTATTTGGTATAAACATCATCGGGTGGTTTGACCCATTAGCCATACTCTTTCGTTCACTTACCAATGCTGTGTTCCCTTACCTGGATTATCTCCTTCGTGGATTCATCAGACTCTTTTATCAGGTACCTTTTCTCATACCCCTTATAGAGAAGATTGACACTCATTATTATCAACCCGTTATGGGAGTGCAGCCACGTGTATATCTTCAGGGCTGGTTGTATCTCGGAATCTTTATTGCGCTTTTGATGCTCGTAATGGTGCAACGTCGCTTTTGGTGTCGGTATCTCTGTCCTTTAGGTGCTTTACTCGGAGTGTTCAGTCGTATTTCCTTATTTCGCAGAAAGGTCACTGATGCCTGCACTCAATGCGGTCAATGTATTGAGCGATGTAGAATGAATTGTATTGGTGAACGCGCTGAAATGACCGCACCTCAGGAGTGTATTATGTGCCTTGAGTGTCAGGAAATCTGTCCCGTAGACGCAATACGATTCTCTCCGTTTCGCAGAAAGACTAAATCCATAGAAATTCCCATAGACCAGGGCAAACGCAACTTGCTCAAGACGTTAGCCCTTTCTCTGCTGGCAGTTCCCATTGTAAGAGTAATTATCGGCAGAACAGAATCTCCACAAAACCAGTATCTTTTGCGACCTCCCGGAGCATTACCTGAGGATGAATTTCTTGACAGATGTGTACGTTGTGGCGAGTGTATCAGGGTCTGTCCGGAAAATGCACTTCAGCCTTCCTTGATGCAAGCTAATCTTGAGGGTATGTGGACACCTGTGCTGGTACCACGTATCGGCTATTGTGCTCTGGACTGTACCCTTTGCGGGAAGGTCTGTCCCACTGGTGCAATTCGTCTGCTTACATCAGCCGAGAAACGGCACGTCGTCATCGGCTGGGCATATATCGACCGCAACAGGTGTCTGAGCTGGCTCAATATTGAATGTAACGTCTGTGAAGAGGCATGCCCACAATCGCCAAAGGCGATTATTTTAAAAGAAGATATTTATATTGATGAGGCGGGAAAAGAAAAAGAGATTAAACGTCCTTATGTTGTGGAGAGCCGTTGTATCGGATGTGGTACCTGTGAGAATAAATGCCCACTCCAGGGCGAGTCAGCTATTCGTGTAAGACGTGTACCTGAGAGTATTGAAACCACGCTCGGATACAGGCGTAGGAGTCGTTATCGGTATGGACGTCAGGCTCGGTAAGAGGCACACCCGATGAAAGTATCAAAGCCACGCTCAATCGCGCTCTGAGTGGTCTTCAGTTGACATCCTGAAATGTAGTTGTAGAAAATGACGTGTATCACTCGTGTATTATTCATAATTCGGCTAATGGGTGGCGAATGAATGGCTTTTCTCAATCTTTATGAAAATCTCTTTACCAGATAACCAGAATTGAGCAAGGAAACAAAATATTTCTTTCTCTACACCTTTGGCGTTCCCTTATTCAAGGTTGTTCTGAAAATGCTCAGACATACCATCCGCATTCACTATAACGACCCATCTCTACTCAATGAAATAAAAGAACGTCACCAGGGTGCACTTTTTGCCTTCTGGCATTGCGATATGCTTACGATAGCAATGGCTTCGTATCGGGAAAATCTATATCGAAATGGTGCTTATGTGCTTGCCAGTAGGAGTCGCGATGGTGAACTCCTGGCTCGCATCGCAAATGCCTTTGGTATTACATCCATAAGAGGCTCCTCATCCAGAGGCGGTACTCGCGGGTTTCTTCAACTTAAGGAAAAAATTGAAAACAATAAATTTGTAGGAATCGCTGTGGATGGGCCGAGGGGTCCCCGGTTTGTCGCCAAGTCCGGCGTTATCTTACTTGCCAAGACCACTGGCGCTCCTATTTATCCAATAGCCTGTCGGCTCTCAAGAAAATTTGTGGCTAACTCCTGGGATAGGACAGAAATCCCTTTGCCGGGAAGCTACTGCCTTATAAATATCGGGAATCCTTTGTATATCCCTTCCACCACGTCCTCGGACGAATTAGCCCAATATACACACCAGTTAGAAACTACCCTCAAAAACCTTAAAACCCTCAAAAATGCTGATACCCAATGAGTCCACTAACCCCTTAACTGCAACACTTATAACATTTGCCGTTTTTACAATTGAAATTTGCCTCTTTCATTTTTGATATAGTTCCGAAAGAACAAGCTGTTTATAGCCCAGTGTGTCAACACTGGAGTTAATAATAAAGTTTCCCAATTGAGATTAACCAAATCGCTTAAATAACCTCAATGAATACAGTGAAGTTCATCTCTCAATTTGTAAATTTCACAGAGAAAATCTCATCAGAACTAAAAGTGGCTCCCCGTTCCGGAAATATGCAAGAACTTCCTGACGGTGTTTACTCTTATTAAAAAGCACAAACGCAGAAAAGCGTTGGGTTTATCACCAAGATAGGTGGAGCCTCTAGTTACTCAGCCTTGTGTTTAGGTCTGGGAACTTGCTAGTTTATCACCAAGATAGTTGGAGACTCTCAAATTCTGACATTCAACAGTCATCAACAGGGGTCATTTTTTCAATCCTCTGGTCAAGGGTGTGGTTTTTGAATTTCTTTCCTTTGGGGAGCTCGTAGCCACTAACGGCCTTAAAGCCTTTCTTTTCCGCAACTTCCTTCAGCAAGTCACCAAGGGTCTTTATCATTGCCTCCATCAAGCCAAAATTCCTTGCCGCACGAGCAATGTCACCTGTCTCATATAACTCCGCCTCATCATATACATCCATATAGTCATATAGTCAACCATTTCCTATCCAGATAAGGAAATATTCGTCTTGTTTTTTGGGCTCTACCCATAGATGAACTTCTCTTTCCTTGACATCGTCACTGACTATATGATACCAGGGTAAATCAACCATTTATGTTAAAATAGAAAATTCATTCATAGGGAAAATCTCCTTTTCTTACTGGTTAAGATAATAAGGAGGTTTTTCTTATTGGAGTAC
>JAGHBZ010000304.1 GCA_021160705.1 Candidatus Sumerlaeota bacterium | reverse complement strand
TCCCAAGGTCTATTCCAACACATATACTCATTTTATAATTTATCCTACAATTCTCTCTTTTTAAATCGACTCAGCAATTGAGCGAAAAGAGATTTTGACACCTTACCCCCGCCCAGCGATTTCAGTCGCTCCTGAGCAACTGGATTTTTATTATCCCAGCGAAGCACCTCTTCATAGGTCTTTTTTGCCAGTGAGAGGCTACCTATTGTCTCGTATACCTCCCCCAGTCGTAGAAGATGTTCTATATTGAAAGGTTCTATCTGGATGGCTTTTTTGCATAAATCCACTGCACGATTAAGACCCTTCCGACTCTTAACAAGTGATAATGCCAGATACCCAAGGTATGTAGGATTTTCAGGCGCATTATTGACTGCCACTTCAAAAAAAGATAGCGCTCGCGGATAATCTCCCGCGTTAAATACCTGCACTCCTTTATTGAACGCACGCCGTGCCACTACTGTCTTTTCAGTGCGTTGGGTGTATGCTCCAGTATCTAATCTGGAGTCTCCTGCTGTGGAAATCCCCGCCCCGCTCATTGCGGTAGCTCTTTTATCTTTTGTCGTGAGGGTGCTTTTCTCTGTAATTCCCAGCGACTTATCATACTCACGACGTCGCTCCCGGTCCTTCAAGCAATTATACGCCTCTGAGATGAGCGAAAATCTCTCCTCAAATTCCCGTGCTTCTTCTGGGGTTCGCGCCTTATCAGGATGAAATTTTTGCGCCAACTGATAGTAGACCCGTCTTATTTCCTTTTCTGGTGCACCCGGGTTGACTCCCAATATTTCATAATAATTTGGTTTCATTCATCTATCACTTACCCTGTGTTATGTTCGCCTCTCTTTATCTTAATCATCGGTGGTATATTTAATTTATCGAATCGAATATGAAAAATTAAAGTATTATTGTTCTACGATGCTTTTTTATTTTATTTATTCAATTATTTAATTCAGCCCACTTCTCCTGGATTCTTTCAAGCTCCGCTTGCACCTTTTGAAGCCGACTTTTTTCTCGCTCTATAATCTCCTTTGGTGCCTTTGAGATAAATTTTTCGTTATTTAATTTATCTAGCAATGCTTGACGTTCAAGTTTCAATTTATTTATTACTTTACTCAGGCGTGCTATCTCTTTTTCACGAAGCGACTTCGGGAGCTTCACTGCCACAACAATATTGCCTTCCACCCCTACTGAATAAAACCCTTTTTCTTTTCTGAGCTCACCTTTCTCTACGTTGAAGGACTTAAGCCGTGTAAGAGTCCAGAAGTAATCTTCATATTTCTTTATAATCTCCGTTTGCTCACTTGAAGGGGCAATAATCTTCACATCCACCTTTTCGCCGGGTGGGACATTCATTTCTCCTCGGATGTTTCTTATGCTACGAATTAACTCCTGAATTAACTTCATTTTATTTTCCAGGGCTGGCTGGATAAAGGCTTCATCTATCGCTACCGTGTCCAGCCAGGGAGCTTTCATTATTGATGGCGAACGAAGCGCACTGACCATCTCTGAGATAAGCGGATGTAAATGATTCTCCTCAGTTGCGTAGCGCTCCCTGATTATTTGCCATATCTCTTCGCTTATGAATGGTACGACTGGATGAATTAAACGCAGAACTCCCTCCAGTACTCTTATCAAAATTACCTGAGCAATACGACGACTTTCTTTCTTCGCTTCAGTAAATTCCGGTTTTTCTTTACTATAAAGACGGGGTTTTACCAACTCAATATACCAGTCGCAGTACTCATGCCATAGAAACTGATATAATGCGCTTATCATTTCGTTGAATTTATATTCCTCTAATGCTTTGTTAACCATCTTACACGTGGTAAAAAATCGACTGAGAATCCAGCCGTCTGCAAGCTCCAGTGAGTCAGGACTTAACTCAGCAGAACCCAGACTCTCTAAGTCAAGGTCAGCGGTATTCAATAGCACGAATCGGGTTGCATTCCACAACTTGTTCAAAAAATTCCTGTATCCTTCAAAACGTTTCTCTGAAAGACAAATCTTTCTGCCCTGAGCCGCATACGCACATAACGTTAATCGCAATGAGTCGGCACCAAACTCTTTGATTATCTCTATTGGGTCAATAGCATTCCCTTTGCTTTTGCTCATCTTCTCGCCGTGTTCGTCGAATATGATGGCATTGATATATACATCTCGAAACGGGACGTCGTTCATAAATTTCAAACCCATCATAATCATTCGTGCAACCCAGAAGAAAATAATATCGTGTCCAGTTATCAGGACACTGGTCGGATAAAAGGTCGCAAGCTCAGCGGTCTTCTCCGGCCAGCCAAGCGTGGAAATCGGCCATAATGCTGAGGAGAACCAGGTATCAAGCACATCCTCGTCCTGTACCAATGCGGTTGAGCCACAACGGGAGCAACGGTGCGGTACTCCTTCTGCCACCACTTCAGGATGCGAGCACTCCTGACAATACCATACCGGAATACGATGACCCCACCAGAGTTGGCGCGAAATACACCAATCCCGCACGTTCTCAAGCCACGCAAAGTAGGTGTTCTCCCACATACGTGGAATAAATCGTGTCCTGCCATCCTTAACCGCTTTTATTGCTGGCTCTGCCAGGGGGCGCATCTTCACAAACCACTGCAACGAAATATATGGCTCAATGGCAGTATTGCAACGATAACAATGTCCCACCGAATGTCGGTAATTCTCTATCTTTTCAATTAGACCCATATTTTTCAGGTCTTCCACAATCTTCTTTCGGCATTCATATCTATCCAGACCCACATAGGGACCCCCATTCTCATTAATTTTTGCATCTGGCGTGAGGATAGTTATTTCTTCAAGATTATGCTTTTTACCAATCAAATAATCATTCGGGTCGTGAGCAGGTGTGATTTTCACCACGCCTGTGCCAAATTCTCGTTCCACGTATTCATCTGCAATGATTGGCATCACTCGATTGAGGATAGGTAAGATACACCGTTTGCCAATCAGATGTTTGTAACGTTCATCTTCTGGATTCACGGCGACCGCCGTATCGCCGAGCATAGTCTCCGGACGTGTCGTTGCTACCACCACGTACCCGGTCCCGTCCTCCAGTGGATACCGCACATACCAGAGATGTCCCTGCACCTCTTCGTGCTCCACCTCATCATCAGCAAGCGCAGTCGCACAACGCGGACACCAGTTTATCATATATGTCCCTTTATATATCAAACCATCTTCATAAAGTCGCTTAAATGCAGTTCGCACTGCACGGGCAAGCCCTTTATCCAGTGTAAAGCGGAGTCTACTCCAGTCGCAGGATGCTCCTAATCGTTTCAGCTGCTGAATGATAATCCCCCCATATTTCTCTTTCCATTCCCAGCACTTTTTTATAAATTCTTCTCTGCCAAGGTCTTCACGGCGTATTCCCTGTTTCAGCAATTCTCGTTCTACTACATTTTGTGTAGCGATTCCCGCATGGTCAGTGCCCGGTAACCATAGCGTATTATAGCCCTGCATACGACGCCACCGGGTCACAACATCCTGAAGAGTATTGTTCAGGGCGTGACCCATATGCAGAATTCCCGTGATATTAGGGGGTGGGATAACTATGCAAAATGGTTTGCGTCGGGTATTTGTCTCCGCAATAAAATAACCGCTCCTCTCCCACACTTCATACCATTTCTCTTCCATTCCTTCAGGTGAATACCGAGTTCCTAAATCCCTCATAGGCGCTCCTGAGTATACTTATACTGATTAAGGATAAAGATTAAATAAATTTCTAATCATACCTCAGCTCTCGCTTCAACGCAATAATTAGTTAACATTCATAAGACCGTCAAGGAGTTCCTGGTATTATAATGCCTTATATACCACGAGCAAAGCAAGGACTATAACAACTCCTGATAACCCAATTTCCAGTAACGGGGGTTTTGTCTTCAGGGAAACCTTGCTTCCCACTCTTGCACCAATTATAGACCCCACAAGCACGCATAATCCGGGTATAAGCATTAAATTGCCACGATGCCAATAAACAAATACCGCTGCGGTGGCTGTAAAAATTGTCACGAATAATGACGTCGCAATTGCTTTATGAATATCAAGGTGCATTGCACGTAGAAACGATGGGAATAGTGAGCCTCCACTCCCTCCACGCATACCTGTTATCAGATTTAAACTAAATGCACCTATAATAATGTTCCAGGGAGTTGGGGTTAACTTTTCCGAGAACTTCGGCGCTATTCTATCAAGATAAATTCCGAGTATTGTGATTATTGAAACTATTACAAATATGATTGCTAACTCTAATGTGGGAATTATCCCCGCAAGTAATGCCCCTGCCACTGAACCTAACCCCCCACCCACTATTACATATAAGGCAATCTTTACATTGATATTTTTACGGTGCGTAATGGCGCCTACAAAGGAGGAAAACGGAATTACAAATAAATTTATAGCGTATGCATTTAATAAAGACATTCCTGCGAGATTGAGCAAAGGTATTCTGACTGACCCGCCACCAATCCCGAACATCCCACTCATAAACCCCGCAAAAAGACCTATGAGGATGTAGAGTATAATTTCCGTCATTTTGGTAATCCTTTCTATGTAGATTTTACAACAACCTAAATTATCGCAAACTTAATTAATGCGATGATACCGCTCCTAAAATCCTGCTTACAACCCTTCAGTAGTACCAGCAAGAGTAACTGTGTGTTTTGCCTGCTTTGCTGGATTGGTTTGTTTCAGTCACACGCTCCTATAACCAGCGTCTTACTGTTCGCTTATATTTCAGCCAGGCTTCACCGAACGTCTCCTCAAGTTTTTTCTCCTCAGCTCTCACAAAGACAATGTCCATAAAGATTACAAAGCCAACAACCACTACATACGGCACCAGTGAACCCAAGAGCATTACAATTCCTAAAAGAATTAATGCAAATCCTAAATACATAGGATGTCTGCTAATCCTGAACACGCCCTCAGTGACCAGTACTGTGGGCTTCTCCAGTGGTTTGACCCCGGTATTATGCTTTTTAAACGCTCTGTCTGCCATCAGGTTGATAACAATCCCCAACCCTAAAGGAATAGAACCTATAAGATTCCAGGGAAATGATAACACTCGTATCCCCGGTAATAGAGAATGGAGAAATACAATAATCACTATAGATAGAAAAAAATAAACTGGTGGTATAATCTTTATAAGTTTTAAATCTGCCACTTTCCTTTCCAGTGAAATATATGCTATTAATTGCGGGAGAATGGATACACAGCCTGGCATATATCCTGTTCAAATTTCGCAACCCTCCCGAAATAAAGAAACAAAGAACGCGATAAAAACACGAACGCTACTCATTTAAATCGCTCTCGGTACGCAAAGATGGAAAACGTACCACCTGTATGGATGAAGATTATTGGACAACCCTGCTCAAACGTACCCTTTTTTATCTGCTCAACCAGACCATAAAACGCCTTGCCAGTATATACCGGGTCAAGGATAATCCCTTCACTTCGCGCAACCACACGGATGGTCTCCAGCACTTCCGGATAAGGAATTGCATATCCTTCACCTACATAGCCATCAATAATCTTTGGAGAAAGGGTTTCAGGTGAAATCTCAGCATTGTATTTATCTTTAAATTCGGACGCTATTTTTCGGATTTCACGTACGAAATACTCAGCATCATCGCAGACATTAAACCCGATAATCTCCACATCCTCTCGCTGAAATAGAATCTTTCCTAATATTAGACCCGCCATACTCCCCCCTGAACCTACTGCTGAGACAATGTACCAGCGTTTGTCTTTAAGGCGTGATTCTTTTTGTCTGAGTGTATCCACCTGCTCACACAGCTCTTCAAACGCCTTAATGTATCCCCAAGCACCAGTTGCTACCGAGCCACCAATCGGAAAATAATAAGTGTTTAGATTTCGTTTTTTGTAGAATGCACGTGTCTCCTCAAGAATTTCCTGATAATTATTTTTGAACTCATCTGCAGGATAGAACCTGAGTTCTGCACCAAACAGTCTATCAAGGAGCAAATTTCCGTCGTAAGGAAAGTAAGCCTCACCTCGTAGGAGCAGATGACACCGTAGACCCACTTTGGCACAGGCAGCCGCAGTCGCCCGGCAGTGATTTGATTGCACACCCCCAGCTGTAATCACCACATCCGCACCCTCCTGTTTTGCCTCTGCAAGCAGAAATTCAAGTTTTCGGATTTTATTCCCACTCACACCCATCCCGCTCAGGTCATCACGTTTGAGATAAAGTGGATTTTTATCACCTGTTTGTTTTGTGATACGACCCGCAAACTCCAGTGGTGTTGGTAACCTTGCCAGCGAAAGTTTTGGCGGATATGTTATCTGCATTATTATCCTCCTCTTTCAGGATAAGCAGTGTCCACTGATGTTAAAATAAAAACTGAGTTCTCTATCCTGAGAATTGATGCACCGATAAAAAGAATATGGTATATTAACACATACATTTGTGATTTGAATTCTACTGATGGATGCTGATTCTGTTCAATGTTTTTATTGCCTGCAGAAGGATAAGCACTTATTCGGGCTCTCAAGTCTTACTAACACCTTCTCCAATAAGCACTACACACACTCGTATAGTAGGTCATCATCACATCTGTCGTTCCCTTTTTGTTTGAATGTAGATGGAGGACAGGAAAGAGGTTTGACCTGATTCATCTCCCAGCTAAATATACAAATTTGAACCCAAACCGCTTTTTGCTTTCCTTTTTATGTTTATTATCTTACAATATACCCAATATTGCTCAGAAACTACTCCTAAGAGGCAAATAATAAAAATAGCCAATAAAGAACCAACATATAAAAACAAGCCTGAAAAATTTTTAGAATTATTGAGAAGGGTTGAGAAGGAATAGAAAGAGAATACGTATACACGATAAATCTTACTAATGAATTTTTTCAGCAGTTTGTAGTTCAGGGAATAGAAGTCAATGACGAGGTTTTATAGAAATGTTGTGAAAGCCAGTGGACTGAGGTCGTACTCTGTGAAGTTCAAAGAGACAGACCTTCAGATACTTGCAGAGACAGACGTGAGAGATGAAGCACTCAGGATAGTAAAGCAGCTTCACGCCCAGTTGAACCGCTATATTGCCACACATCCAGAGTTTAAGACATCGTTAGTACCGGTGGAGGCGGATGTGTCTGGTGCCCCGGAGATTGTGAGAATGATGACCACAGCCGGAATGGCGGCAGGCACCGGACCTATGGCTGCGGTAGCTGGTGCTATTGCGGAATTCGTGGGTAAAAAGCTTCTGCGGAAATCATTTGAACTCATTGTAGAAAACGGTGGCGACATTTTTATCAGGTCACGCTTTAAGCGCACGGTTGGGGTGTATGCGGGGAGTTCACCACTCTCAATGAAACTCGGGCTCAGGCTTGAGCCAGCACCAGAAGGTATAGGGGTATGTACATCCTCAGCGACTGTGGGGCATTCCCTGAGTCTTGGTAAAGCAGATGCAGTGCTTATAATTGCCGAGAGTCCAGCATTAGCCGATGCAGTGGCTACGGCGACGTGTAATCGTGTGACACTTCCATCCACACTGGAGGGAGCACTGAATTTTGCTACTTCAATTCCCGGAGTAATGGGTGCATTAATAGTGCTTGGCAATAGAGTCGCTACATCTGGCAAAGCCTTTGAACTTGTGCAACTGGATTGAGTTCTCGCATCTTATAAGGTGCTCCTGCAATCTCTCTCTAAAAATAAATTGCTGGTTCATTTCACGATTTCCCGAAGGAGTTTCTACTTTGGCTTTGACAATCTTATGCGTGTCTTGATGAAATTGTTGTAGTTTTCTATGCAGTGAAAAGAGACAGGAATTGCAGGAGATTGAATGAATTGGAATCTGATTTTTGGCTCTAAGAGAAGAGGAACAGAAAAGTGCACATCCTTGAGAAAATAGTTGAGGCGAAGAAAAAGCGAGTAGAAGAGGCAAAACAGCGCGTTTCTTTAGAAAAATTACAACGCCAGGCTGATGATGTTAAACGTCCAGGTGGGAGAGGATTTGAGGAGGCGTTGAGACGAACAGACCAGCGAATGAGAGTCATCGCAGAGTTAAAAAAGGCATCTCCGTCAGCAGGTGTAATCCGGGCAGAGATTGACCCTTTAGCAATAGGGAGCGAACTTGTAGAAGCAGGGGCGGATGCACTTTCAATTTTAACGGAACAGGATTTTTTTCAAGGACATCCAGAATTCCTTCAGACAGTCAGAGGGCATTTTAATGATATACCGATTTTGCGAAAAGATTTCATCTTTGACAGGTATCAGCTCTGGGAAGCGGTTGCCTGGGGCGCTGATGCAATTTTGTTAATTGTGGCAATACTGGATGAATCTCAGTTGAAGGAGTTGCTCAGAGAGGCGAAAGAGTTGAATCTTGCTGTTCTGGTAGAGGTTCATACGGAAGAGGAGTTGCTCACTGCGCTTAATGCGGAAGCGGTTATTATTGGCATCAATAATAGAGACTTGAAGACTTTTAGAGTTGATATTCGTCAGACAGAACGACTGCTGGCGTCGCTCCCGGCAAAAGCTGGAAAAATCATTGTTAGTGAGAGCGGTATAAAAACCAGTGAAGATATAGCGTTTCTCAGAGGACTTGGCGTTGACGCAGTTCTGGTCGGCGAGTCACTTATGCGTGCGAAATCTCCGGGTGAAGCACTCAGAGAACTCATTTGTCACAAGTGAGATTGCAAGAAACATTAACCCCGGGGTAGTTATTCTCAGAGTGAGGTATTTTCTTTTTGGCAAATGATTCTGAGAATTGTGAGGCAATAACTCACCCAGACATTACACAAAATAAGGAAGGTTATCCAATGAGTAAGACGTTAAGCGACATCAAATTGCCGGATGAGCGAGGACATTACGGACCCTTTGGAGGAATGTATGTCCCGGAGACGCTTATGACAGCACTGACACAACTGGAACGTGAATATATGAGCCTAAAAAACGATAGAGAATTTCAATGCGAGCTTGATTATTTTCTGCGAGAATATGCAGGACGCCCCACGCCACTTTATCGTGCTGAACGTCTGGCTGAAGCACTTGGCACGAAGGCTCATATCTATTTAAAACGCGAAGACCTGTGCCACACCGGTGCGCATAAGATTAATAATACACTTGGACAGGGATTGCTTGCAAGACGATTGGGTAAGAGGCGTGTCATCGCAGAGACAGGTGCAGGACAGCACGGAGTGGCAACGGCAACGGTGGCAGCTCTTCTGGGTTTAGAGTGCGATATTTTTATGGGCACGGAAGATATGGAACGTCAAGGCATGAATGTGTTCAGGATGGAGATGCTCGGTGCCAGAGTAATAGAAGTCACTGCTGGCTCTAAGACGCTCAAAGATGCGACCAATGAAGCACTGCGAGACTGGCTTGCTCGTGTGGATGATACGCATTATATAATTGGCTCGGTGGTTGGACCCCATCCATTTCC
>JAGHBZ010000410.1 GCA_021160705.1 Candidatus Sumerlaeota bacterium | reverse complement strand
GTTTACGCCTGCACAGGTAGTTGAGCATGCTCATTCTATTGGGCTAAAATGTATCGCATTAACCGACCACGATACCGTGGATGGCATTCCTGAAGCACAGAAACGTGCAAAGGAACTGGGGTTACCGTTCATTCCGGGAATAGAGATGACCACACTCAGCAATGGAGTTGAAATACATATATTGGGTTATTTTATTGACATCACCTGCCCTCATTTACACAAAACTATTAGAGAGGTGCATACAAGAATAGAACGCCGTGTCAAGGAGATACTCAATAAATTGCATAATATAGGAATAGAAGTAAGTTTTGAAGAGGTAAGGGAGACAGCCGGGAAAGGTACTATGGGACGCCCTCATATTGCACGAGTGATGCTCAAGAAAGGATATATTCATTCTCATCAGGAGGCGTTCGATAAATACATTGGTGAAGGTAAACCCGCATTTGTGGAGGTCGAAGACGCTATGTCGCCTGAGGAGGCGTATCATTTAATTTCTGAATGTGGGGGTATACCTGCTATTGCACATCCGGGCTACCTTGGTAGAGCAAAAATGATGACCGACGACGATATATTTAACCACCGAATCTGGGGAGCAAAGGCAATTGAAATCTTTCACTCCAAACACGACAATTATATGATTAACTATTATCTTAATCTGGCTAAGAAATACGACCTTGGCATAACGGGTGGCTCGGATTGTCATGGTAACTTTTATCCGACCATTCTTATGGACAGGAAATCTGTTCCGGACTGGGTGGCAGAGAAATTTATTGCCTTCTGTGAAAAAATTAAAGGCAATATACCCATTCACCTGAATCTAAAATGAATTTAATCACGGGGAGTGCAGGACATAATTCCTCTGAACCATAATACTAAACACTAAAAAGAACAAAGGTGAGTTAATGATAATAAGTATGACAGGATTTGGAACGGCGTCGGGAGATACGCCACTGGGTAATTTCCAGGTAGATATAAAAACGGTAAACGCACGATACCTTGAGTTTAATTTTCGATTACCCTCTACATTGTCGGCTATAGAAATTCCTCTGCGTCAATTGCTTTGCAGTAGAATAAGTCGCGGAAAAGTGGATGTGTTCATCAAATGGGACGAGAGTGAGAAGACACAGCCACGTGTGAGGATTAATGAGGCAATGGTAAAAGACATCGTCAATCAGCTTTCAAGGATATCCAAAAAACTCGGAATACAGACCCCTGAGACGCTGATGCCAGTACTCCAACTGCCATACTGTATCAATGTAGAATCTGAGAGCGTAGATGCAAAACGCCTGTGGCAGGCTATTTATCCTATCGCAAAACAGGCACTTGAAAGGTGCTATCAGTTCAGGACACGTGAAGGGAAAATCCTGAAACGACAAATCAATGAGTCGCTGAAAGTGTTACGTCAATATCATCAGGAAATCTCTTCAATGAAAGATACCCTTGTAGAAAATTATAGAGAACGACTCCGTCAGAAAGTTGCAGAGTTTAAGCTTAGTGAAGAATTCAAGATTAACCAGGAGCGTCTGGAGGCTGAGGTATTGTTTTTTGCAGACCGTGCTGACATTACCGAGGAATTAATCCGCATAAAGGCACATCTGAGCGGATTCAGGAAATATCTTGTTGACTCCCATAAAGGACGTGTAGGGAAGGCGTTGGATTTTCTGGCACAGGAGTTATTACGTGAGATTAACACCATTGCGAGCAAGGCGCGCGATACCGCTGTGTCCCAACGTGTTTTGCTGATGAAAAATGAGGTGGAGAAAATCCGTGAACAGGTTCAGAATATAGAGTAATATGGGTATTTCAATCGTACATAAAGGGATGTTAATCGTATTGAGTGCGCCTTCAGGTGGTGGCAAATCTACTGTCGTAAAGGCTATCCTTGAGTCAGACCCCAATATTGAATACTCAGTCTCGGCGACCAGCCGACCACCCCGAAAAGGCGAAGTAGATGGAGAGTCGTATTATTTTCTTAGCACTGAAGAATTTGAGCGTCTAATAGAAGAAGATAAATTTCTTGAATGGGCAGTGGTGCATAATCACTACTATGGTACACGTCGCGACATCATTGAGGAGAAATTGCAAAGAAATAAAGATATAATTCTGGACCTGGATTTTCAGGGTGGCTTGACGATTAAAAGAAAGATACCTGACTCGGTGTTGATATTTCTTCTTCCCCCATCAATGGATATTCTGGAGAAGAGGTTGCGGAAAAGACAGCTTGACTCTGAGGAGACCATACAACTCCGTCTGCAAAACGCAGCCAACGAAATTAAATATGCCTCGCAATATGATTATGTGGTGGTGAATGATGAACTTGAAGAGACAGTGTTCATAGTACGCAGAATCATAGAAGCAGAACGGTATAAATCTAATCACCTCAAGATATGTATTGAGAATGAACCAGGGTTGGTATTGGAGCGGGAACACGATTCATCAGATATACCCCCGCATTCATCACGATGAAAAGAATCCCAATGGAAGTATTGAAAAATAAACGTATCCTTCTCGGTGTAACTGGCAGTATTGCGATTTATAAATCGCTGGAGCTGGTCAGGCTGCTTCGTAAGGCTGATGCACAGGTAAAGGTGATGATGACAAAATCTGCCCGGGAGCTTGTGAGTCCGCTTACTTTTGAGACCCTCTCACAAAACCCGGTATGCTCTGAGTTATTCGCCCCGAAGACCGAGTGGGAAGTTGAGCATATAAGTCTTGCACGCTGGGCAGAGCTGTTTATCATTGCGCCTGCTACTGCGAATATTATTGGCAAACTGGCTCACGGTATTGCGGATGATGCGTTGACAACGATTTATCTGGCTTACCGCGGCGACGTGTTCATTGCACCTGCTATGAACACAGCGATGTACGAGAAACCAGTTGTGCAACGTAATCTTGAGCAACTCATCCAGCAAGGTGTAAGGGTGATTGAGCCTGAGCTGGGTGAACTCGCCTGTGGCGAGGAAGGAAAAGGTAGACTCGTTGAACCTGCAAAAATCCTTGAGATTATCACCACTCACTTTTCCAGAGCTCTTTCTCTTAAAGGGAAAAAAGTCCTTGTCACAGCAGGTCCTACAAGAGAATTCATTGATGACGTCAGGTTCATTTCCAATCCATCTTCAGGTAGGATGGGCATCGCAATTGCAGAAGAGGCAAGCAGAAGGGGTACGGAAGTGATACTTGTACTTGGTCCAACGCTCATCCCACCACCCAAGGAGCCCGGAATCACTGTTATCCCTGTGGTCAGTGCAGAGGAGATGTCCAGTGCAGTAGAATCCCATATCAAGTCAAGCCACATTGCTGTGTTTGCAGCTGCGGTGGCTGATTATCGTCCTGTAACGAAGTCTACTGGAAAATTAAAAAAAGGCAAGGACTCTATGGAACTTCGCCTTGAACCTACCCCGGATATTGCACTTCGCTGTAGCCAGTCCAAAACGCCTGAGCAGATATTTATAGGATTTGCCGCTGAAGTCGGCGACAATATTCCTGAAGCACAACGCAAACTTCGTGAAAAAAAGTTCGACTTAATTCTACTCAATGACATTAGTCTCCCGGAGACTGGATTCGCCAGCCAGACCAATAAGATTACGCTAATTCATTCTGATAACAAAATCGAGCACTGGGAGAAGATGACGAAAAAAGAGATTGCCACAAAACTAATGGATGCGATACAATTATTATTAGATAAAAAGTCAAAACTTAAATAGGTTGCGAGGAGAAAATGGCAGTAAACTTCAGCCAAATATTGCTTGATATGGTAAAGATAGGTGCGTCGGATTTGCATTTAAAGTCAAATGCAGTTCCGGTGTATCGAATTAACGGGGAGCTGGTTCAGGCAAATCACCCTCCACTTAAAAAAGAAGAAATAAAAGCGTTTGTGGAAAAAATTATCCCTGAACACCATAAGAAGACTCTGGAGGAGATGCGTTCAGTTGACTTTGGATTTAGCATAGACGCTGTGAACAGGTTCAGAACAAATGTCTTTTACCAGCGTGGGGCTATAAGCGTATCAATGCGCAGGTTACAATATGAACATCTGAGCTTTGAAGAGCTGAATCTACCACCGAAAGT
>JAGHBZ010000319.1 GCA_021160705.1 Candidatus Sumerlaeota bacterium | reverse complement strand
ACATTACTATGGAGACGGAAAGTCTTTATCGGGTACGCTGGCTTGTGGACAGTAGCGTGAGCGACCCGAATGACGTGGTGCAATTCAGGTTGCGAGCGAACCAGCAGGAGGTCTGGTCGAACTGGTGCAGGGAAGTGTTTAGCTATAATCAGCACGCCCCGGCAGCAGGTTCACCAAAATATTATGAAATCACCTTTGACCCATCAGATTATCTTCGGGGTGCGTCCAGTCCACAAATTCCATTGGTACAGACACCACTGGTCATCACCTTTGACATACTGAGTTTTGAGCTGTTTGATGACACCTCCTCCTGGATATACCTTGACAAAGCAACCGTAGAAGAGGTTACTATCTCTCCCTAATGGGGAGTAATTAGCTAACCTGTTGATATTAAAGACTCTCTGCTTCCAATAAAGTGTGCGGAAAGAGTTAAACATTTTTTGTTGCCTTGTTTGTTCTTCTGACATATTATATTATTTGAATATTTTCTCCAAAATAGAAAGGAGGGGGAAAAGATGAGGTCTTCATTGTTACCTGGTATGGCAGTGGTGCTTATCCTTTTTATTCCGATGATTTCTCCGGGCATTACGAACGGTGATTTTTGTTTGGGGAATGTTGGCTGGAGTGATTATGCTGACCCGAACAGTAGTGTTACATATTATCCGGTCTTATGTTATGTGCGAGTACTTGCGTACAGAAATGAGAATGCAGTTACCTGGCAGGAAGAGACAGACTTTGACCCGGGTGAGACCTGGCAGGCAACGTTTGATGTGAAGTCTACTTCAGTTGGTCTGGGCGGGATTATTACTATTGGCTGGGCTGATAGTAGTGGTGATTATGGTAGCTATTATCAGGATATTACCAGTGCGGGCACGTATACCGTTGAATGTGACAATTCAAGTTATCGTTACGTATCTATTCAATGTACCGGGAGTTCATTCACAAATACAATTGTTGAAGTAAATGAGGTATCCACAGCAGAGTTGACACCAACACCTACACCTATGCCAACACCGACCCCTACTGACAGCTACAACTTTGAAGGTACTACAGAGAACTGGTCGTTTGTGGGTCCGAGTGCTAATAGTCCTGATGCTACTTATACAGGTGCGACATCCTCGTATGATAGCCATAAAATAGGAATAGGTACTGATAACACCACCAATCGTTTTGGATTCTGGCAGTCTCCTGTTGCAAATCCCTACGTTGCCAACAAACTCTATAAGCTTACCTGGACAGTGAGCACTGACCAGACCAATCCGGATAATGTTCCGACATTCAGATTTCGTGTAAATGACGAAGCATTCGCCTATTCAATGACGATGGTAGTCTCTTCTGCTGGCTCTACCAATCCGTTTATGCCTCCTACTGTTGGCACGAAGGACTACAATATGTATGTATTGCCTATAACTACTAATGGACTATTTCCGGTTTTTGATGTCTATGATTTTGACCCCTCTGGAGATAATGGCACGTTATATCTTGACGAGCTGAATATCACACGTTATGACGTACCCGGTACTGGCTGGACTGCTGAGAGTGTAGCTCCGTTCAGTAGCTGGTCTGCATTGACCAGCGTTTCTCCATTTCATGCTGTGACTTCCGGTACCTCAGGTGGGCTACAGCTCAGTTCATCTGTCTCCGAAAACTATGCTTTTGGGTTATGGAATAGTCCCGCGGATATTGCTTATACAGATAATCAACTTTATAGAGCGATATTTACGATTCAATCGAGCGATAGCTCACCACCAAATGGTATGCTTCGTGTTGCCAGTCAGGATAATCAGGTCAATTATCGTCTCTCCTACTATTCAGCGACTAAACCTGATTCCGATGGCGAAGACTATCCAATCTATTTTGAGACGCACGATTACGAGTCCTCTGCAAATCACTTCTTCCTGAATTTTGAGATTGCGGATTTTGAGAATACTCAAGGGGGAACTATTACGCTGACTAACGTGACCGTTGAACGTCACGATTTATTGCCATAATGTCACGACGCATTATGCCAGTGAAGGGAAACGAAGATTAAAGTTTTATAGGGCAAGAGAAGAAATCCAATCCATCTCTTGTCCTGTTTTTTTTATACTACTATGCAACGCAAATGCTTTAAGTGGTGTCTTTCCTCGTATGTAGAATCTTGGATTATCCAGAAATTCCGTATTCTTCCAATTTCCTATAAAGGGTTTTCCTGCCAATGCCAAGGATTTTAGCTGCTTTTGTTTTATTATCATTTACTCTTTTTAATGTGGCTCTAATTAAGGCAATCTCTGCGTCCCTTAAAGAACTCCCGATTTTCAAACATACAGTCTCCTCATCTGCGTTGCTCTGCTCGGCTTCACGAATCTCCTCGGGTAAATGTCTGGGTTGTATCTCCTGAGTATTACACATTATTACTGCCGCTTCAATGACGTTTTTTAGCTGACGCACGTTTCCTGGCCAGTCGTAATTTTGCAATAATGCCATCGTTTTGGGTGAAACGCTCATCAGGGGTTTTTTATTTTTCTCACACAACTCTTTAACAAAGGCGTTGACCAACAAAGGTATGTCTTCACGACGTTCTCTCAATGGGGGAACATATATTTGTATTACATTCAGCCGATAATAAAGGTCCTGTCGGAATTTTCCCTGCTGAACCAGCTCTTTCAGATTCTTATTAGTTGCAGTTATGATACGTACGTCAACGGTTATGGATTCTGTGCCACCAACCCGTTCAAAGGTCTGCGTCTCTATGACACGCAGTAATTTAACCTGAAACTCAGACGTGGTCTCGCTGATTTCGTCAAGGAATAGGGTACCCCCATCTGCCAGCTCAAACCTGCCGGGTTTTTCTCGGTACGCATCAGTAAATGCGCCTTTCTCGTGCCCGAAGAGTTCACTCTCAAGCAGCGTGGGGGTCAGGGCACCACAATTCACAATGATAAATGGCTTATTTTTTCGTGGAGAATTATAGTGAATCGCACTGGCAATTAGCTCTTTGCCGGTTCCTGACTCTCCCTGTATCAGCACGGTGGATTTGGTCGGAGCAACCATACGAATCTGACGAAATATATTCTCCATTGCAGGTGAGTTGCCGAGTATGTTCTCAAATCCGAATTTTTTGTCAATGACCTGCCTGAGTGCGATGTTTTCCTCCTTCATCCTCTTGTGTTGCAATGCACGTTCAACAATCAGATTCAGCTCATCAATATTAATCGGCTTCAATACGTAATCAAAAGCACCAAGTTTCATCGCCTCCACTGCGCTCTCAATAGTGCCGTATCCCGTGGGCACAATCACCTGGACTTCAGGCATTTTCTCTTTCACACGACGTAGCAGTTCCATTCCATCCATCCCCGGCATCTTCAGGTCAGTAATAATCAACTCTACCTGCTTTTCCAGGGCAACTGCCAGACCTGATTCTGCGTCTGCACACGTATAGACTTCATATTTCTTCTCAGACCCCTCCAGAGCCCACTTCATTCCCTCACGAGTATTTTGCTCATCGTCAACTATGAGAATTTTTCTTTTCATTTTTTGCCTTTCTTTTTTTGTGCGGTAAGAGGCGGACTGGTCGCTTTAAAATTGGCAACTGCACAGTGAACACCGTGCCTTTACCTTTCTCGCTCTGAACTTTAATCTCACCACGATGCTCTTGAATCACCCGATACACTATGAAAAGTCCCAATCCAGAACCATAATCTTTCGTGGTGAAATATGGCTCAAACATCCGACGCATCTCCTCTTCAGTCATTCCTTTTCCATTATCACGCACACTTACATATACCCATTTCCCAGAGTAGAACGTCCTGATTCCTATTTCCCCATTCTGGTCTTCGATTGTCTCAATTGCATTTTTGAGTATATTCAAAAACGTCTGACGTATAAGGTGTTCATCTGCATAAATTGGGGGAATGTCCCGCTCAAGCGACATAGTTATCTTAATACGTCTTTCTTTGAGTTCAGGTCCAAAAGTTTTAACGAGCTCTTCAAGGATGCGATTAACGTCACAACTTTTCAGGTGCAGTTTGAATGGACGCACCGCTGTTATGAATTGGTTCACAATCCTTGCGAGACGACGAATCTCTTCTATTATAATCTCCAGTGATTGTTTAGCACGCTGGTACTCCGGGGTATCAGGTATGAGTGAGTTATCCTCTATGCTACGTTTGAGCAACTGAGCGTGGATGTTCAGTGCGTTGAGTGGATTTTTAATTTCGTGGGCAATCCCCGCTGTTAATGTCGCCAGAGAGTCCAGCCGTTCCTGCCGTGAACGTTCCTCTTCTTTTCGTTTTGCTTCGCTAATATCACTGATAATAAAGACCAGGGAGCTGAGCTCGGACGTCTCTTCTTCTCTTAGAGGGACAATTTTTACAAGATAGGTCGCCGGGCGTGGATATTGGACTTTTAACTCGTATGACTCCACCTGACCATCAGATGGCAAAGAGAACTCCTGTACTCCCTGTAATAAATTCGAATCCCTAATCACCTCTATCAGTGGCTCACCAAGTAGACGCTGTCGCTGGCTTATACCCAGTAACTTATATGCTCCCCGGTTGATAAAAACTATCCGCGATTCCATATCAGTGACGATAATTCCTTCGGCAAGCGTCTGAAACACCTGTTCAAGAAATGAGCGCTCTTGCCACAACCTCTTTAGATACGATTCAATCTGTTCACGGTCAATCTTCTCCAGCTTGGCGATAAATTTTCCTGCAAAGGTCGATTTATTCATTTCACTTAATACTCCAACTTTGGATGCAACATTTCTATGAATGTATACTAATCCTCTTGAGGGTCGCTCTTCAATTAAATTTATACCGCTAATAGCGAAAATATATCTTGGCTCATTATGAAAAATCAAAATCTACTCTACCATAGATGAACACAGGGCAAAACAAAATCCTTAAATTTCCTCTTCCCCTTGCCCGGCTCGTAATTGTTCTTAATTTTCAATTTTCTAACTTTATCAGGGATATATCCATTATAATTCTGGCAGATTATTATTTCCCATACCTGATTAATCGAGATTTTGCCTTGAGTAGAACAGTTGTTACATTATAGAGTGT
>JAGHBZ010000367.1 GCA_021160705.1 Candidatus Sumerlaeota bacterium | reverse complement strand
TATATAGATGAGGTTTTCTACCCTTACTGGCAAAGAAATTGCTCAATATCTAATAGATAAAGAGTGCAAATTTTTTGATAAGAAGAAGGGAAACAAAATGATAAGCGATGAGAATACATTGTTGGGAGAGATACTTGTAGGAGAGGGCAAGCTTGACCCGGATGACCTTGATATGGCATTACGAGAGCACCACAAGACAGGAGAGCGGATTGGGAGAGTATTGATTAAGATGGGGTTAGCCAGCGAAGAAGACGTACTTGAGGCATTGGCAAAACAGCTAAACATCCCGTTTGTTCGGCTAAGTGAAATCCAGATTCCTCAGGACATAATCACATCAGTACAGGCAAAATTAGTGACGCATTATAACTTTGTGCCATTGGCTCGGGAAGATAATGTCCTGAAGATTGCGGTATCTGACCCGCTGGATATACATTTGCTGGACGATTTGAGGCTGATTTTGAAAACTGAGATTGAACCGGTGGTTGCCAGTGAAAAAGAAATCAAAGAAGCAATAAAGAAATACTATGGCATAGGAGCAGATACAGTTGAGCAGCTGGTAGATGAAGAGAAGCAGACCCCGACCCTTGAAGTGGAAAAATCAGAAGTAGAAGACATAGAAAATATGGCTGAAGACGCCTCAATAGTGCGATTTGTGAACCAGCTAATTGCTGAGGCATTTTCAGACCGTGCCACGGATATTCACATTGAGCCTCTGGAGAATGAGTTGCGAATTCGTTATAGGATAGATGGCGTACTATACGAGGCAGCAATTCCACCTTCAATAAAGAAGTTCCAATCTGCAATCATCAGTCGTGTCAAGATAATGGCAGATATGAACATTGCAGAGCACCGATTGCCTCAGGATGGCAAGATAAAAATAAAGATGGGTGATAAAGACTTTGATTTGCGAGTATCCTCAATTCCAACTCCCTACGGGGAATCTATAGGTATTCGTATCTTAAGCCGTGATTCAGAGTTATGCCGACTGGATAGATTGGGATTTGACGAAGAACATCAGCGACTACTGCGAGAGATGATTAAGAAACCACACGGAATTATCCTGGTCACTGGACCCACAGGTTCAGGGAAATCTACCACGCTCTATGCAGCACTCAGCGAGATAAATACCATTGACAAAAAGATTATTACTATTGAAGACCCGATAGAATATCGCATACACGGAGCCTCGCAAATACAGGTACAGCCAGAGATAGGGTTGACGTTTGCACGATGTTTACGGACGGTATTGCGTCATGACCCGGATGTTATAATGGTAGGCGAGATTCGTGACCAGGAGACTGCCCAGATAACAATCCGTACAGCGTTGACCGGTCACCTTGTCTTTTCCACTTTGCATACGAATGATGCCTGTAGTGCAGTAACAAGGCTACTTGATATGGAGATAGAACCGTTTTTGATTTCGTCATCGGTGCTGGGAATACTGGCACAGCGACTGGTCAGGGTATTGTGTCCAGAGTGCAAGACGCCATACACCCCTCCCAGAGAAGCACTTGAGCAGGTAAATATTTTGCGCGAGGATATATCAGGACTGACATTATATCGCCCGGTGGGATGCGAGAAATGCCGATATACGGGATTTCGTGGCAGGACAGCTATTTATGAGATGGTAAAAATGAACGACGAATTGAGGGAGCTAATCACCCAGCGAGCATCGGCAAATGTTCTCCGAAAAGCCGCTATTAGACACGGGATGCGTCCATTGAGACTGGATGGGTGGAACAAAGTAAAACAGGGAATAACTACAATTGATGAAGTCCTACGAGTGACACTGGAGGACGAATTCCTGATTGACCATTTTGAATTTCTTGCCCAGACGCAAGAGAAGATAAACAGTAAAAAGGGGTAATTCAGCAGCCGGGAAGTGAAAAGTCGGAGAATTAAATATAGAAATTAAAGGAGCCTAAAGGGATTGAAAGCATCATAAGATGCCGACGTTTTCCTACAAAGCAAAAGACCAGAAAGGCAACTTAATCCAGGGAACACTTGAAGCGGAACACCGCACCGGAGTGGTTAATCGTCTGCAGTCGATGGGTTATTTTCCTGTAGAGATAATAGATGAGTCAGCAGAGAAGAAAGCCCGTCAGTCGCTCTCTCAGATAATACGGCGAAAGATTTCGCTAAGCGATATAGTAAATTTTAACCGCCAGATGGCTGACCTGATAAGTGCAGGTGTGCCTCTGGTTAAGGCATTGAATGTCCTGCATACTCAGACGGCAAATGAATACTTAAAGGAAATAATTAACGATGTACTTCAGGATGTTCAGGAAGGCGATAGTCTATCCAAGGCACTGGGAAAACATCCCAAAACTTTTGATAAACTTTATTGCGCAATGGTCAGAGCAGGTGAACGTGGTGGATTTCTGGATGTAGTAATGGAACGATTGGCAGACCTGACCGAGAAAGAGCAGGAGATAAAAGCAAAAGTCAAATCTACAATGGTCTATCCTATCATAATGATTTCAGCCAGTATCGTAGCAATGATAATATTAATGACAGTGGTCGTGCCGAAGATTGTACGAATATTCAGCGAGATGCAACAGACACTACCATTTATCACCACTGTAATGATAAATGTCTCTTATTTTCTTGGACACTATTGGTGGCTAATCCTTGGAGTACTTTTAGTTGTGGGGGTAATACTGTGGAACCTTGCCCGGACTGAGGAGGGGCAATGGGTAGTAGACCGAATAAAACTACGAAGCCCGATAATAGGGATGGTTATGTTAAAACAGGAGATAGGCAGGTTTGCCCGAACATTAAGTTCGCTCCTTGCGAACGGTGTCCCGATATTGGAGGCACTGGAAATTACCAAGGATGTTTCAGGCAATAAACTTATTGCCGCTGAAATAGAAAAGATAATTAATGAGGTTACTCAGGGTAGCAGTATGGCACGAGTGATGCGAACGAGCCCAGTGTTCCCGCCAGTAATGGTTAATATGGTCGCAGTCGGCGAAGAGACAGCAAGACTACCTGATGTCCTCTCCAAAGTAGCGAGCTCCTACGAGACAGACGTAGACCGTTCCATAAAGATGCTGACATCTCTTATTGAGCCAATAATTATTCTTTTAATGGGAGTAATGGTCGCATTTATTGTGATTTCAATGCTGTTACCAATATTCAGCCTGGAGCCCACTTTATAGGAGGAATAACTCTTTGGGTTGTTTGGAGTGATAATCAAAAGGGAATATAAAAAAGAAGCAGCAAAGAAAAGAGAGCAAGGATTCACCTTTTTAGAAATCCTGGTGGTAATATCAATTCTCACGATACTTTTTCTAATTGGTTCACCACGATTAAAAGGTGTATATCTAAAAAATCAATTACAGACAGGAGCCAGGGATTTGGCGGTCTTGTTGCGTTTAGCACGGGCAGAAGCTATCTATTCTGGGGTTCCGGTACAGGTGAAAATCAATGTAGACGAGGACTGGTATCAGCTCACGCTGCCTCGGAGAGACGAAGACGAGGACTATTACCCGGGCGAGCACAAGAGGCGAAGAGAAGTTGAGCAGAGGCATTATCTACCGGTAGATGTCTGGTTCAAGGAGGTCTCTACAGATGCGCCCCCAGATGCAAAGAACAAGAAAATTGCCAGAGTAATTTTCTTTCCGAACAGCTCAGCCACTGGTGCGACCATTGTGCTGGCAAACAAAAAAGGCAACAAAATGACCATTGATGTGGCACCATCAACGGGCATTGCCCGTGTGTATAAAGGCGAACCAGCAGATTCAGGCAACCCAGAATCCTGAAGACAAGGTGCAATGATGAAATTCAGAAATAAACATATTCGGGGCGACTTAATTCGGAGTTTCATTCTGCTTGAAGTAATTATATCAATGGTGATTATTTCAGTCACAGTGGCTTCAATATTGCGTTCTTTCTCTGTCTCTATACGGGGTACGCATAATGCGGAGATTGCTACCATAGCCACTATGCTTGCAAATGAGCTCCTGCAGGAGTTTGAATTACAACCCCCAGAGGAAGACCAGCTGGGCGGAGACTTTCAGGAAGATGGATTTCCTTTCTACTACTGGGAGGCGAGCATTGAAGAGGTAGAGGTTGATTATCCAGACCTCTCTCTTGAGAGCGAAATTGAGGATTTTACGAACTTAACACAAATTACTATTGATGTATATTATGATGATGGGCGTCGTCGACCATACCGCGCAGTGCATCTGGTTAGTTATTTAACCGGCTTGGAGAAATTTACGTATGAGAGTAAACGTGCAAATAAACTCTACTGAGAAAGATAATCAACACGGATTTACATTGCTGGAGATTACGCTTGCCACGTTAATTTTCTCCATAGTAGTGACCGCAGTCTATATGAGTTTCAGAACAGGGACTATGGCATATCAAGCCAGCGACGAGAAGAACCGACTTTTGCAGGAGGCGCGATTTTGTTTTCATCTCATAAGAAGAGACCTTAACAGTATCTATTATATACCGGAGTCGGATTATAATCAGAACATCCGTAGACAATTGGAGAAAGTGGAACAATTACGAGAAGAGGCAGAGGAGCTGGGTATACCGCTTGATGAGTACATAAAAGAAAAACTTAATAAGGGAAACCTGAAACGAAAAGATACTCAGGATATTGACGAAGAAGAAAACCCTCTGGACCCATACAACTGGGGTATACCCATAGACCTGAAATTTAATGGTGCTAATAATGGCGAGACAGATAGTTTTGAATTTGTTCGTTATCAATACAGTGATGGAGCAATACTAAGGTCGCCCTGGGCGCTTGAACGAGTGAAATATGGTGTGCGTAATAATATGCTACTCAGAGAAAGCAAGCCAATCTTTCTGCCTCCAAGAGATAAAGAAGGAAACCCCGTTCCTACCCCCGAGGCACCAGTAGAAGTTGTTGCAGAAGGAGTAGAAAAATTTGATGTGAGGTATGGTTACTTTTTTAAAGGTGAGTGGCTTGAGGCAGAGGACTGGAGCTCAGAAGAACGAAAATATCGGAATCCATTGCCTGAATTAGACCCGGACGACCCTGAGTATCCACAGCGGATGCGCGAGGAGATGAGAAAACCCATAGATGGATTGCCCGGGTATGTATTTATTAAACTCCAGCTCGTTGACCCAGAAAAGGGTGAACGCAGAATGACATTTCAAACATTAATAAATATCCCAGCTGCGAAAGAAAATAATATCCCATCAAAAGAAGAGGAAGAAGATTGAGATGAAGGGATTAGAGGCATTTAAGAGCAGCAGTAGCAGGAGCAGAGAAAAAGGAGTAATTCTGCTGGTGACGTTATGGATTGCGGTAGTGCTGGCAATTATTGCGTATTCACTATCCTACCAGGTTCGGCTGGAGATGAAGTTGACAAAACAGTTTCGCCAGAGTGCCCAGGCAAGAGCACTTGCACAAGCTGGCATAGCAAAAGCAGTGGCAGACCTGAAAAATGACCTTATCATTGATACCAGTGAAGGTGGATACCGATTTGATGCGGAAGGGGATGTGTGGGCAAATCCGAATGACAAAATGGATATTGAATATGGTCCGGGTAAGTACTCTGTGCTGATAATTGATAAAGACAGTCTCATAAACATAAATACCGCCAGATTCCAGGTATTAAAAGAATTGCTACTCACACTCGGCGTTGAAGAAGATAAGGTGGAAGACATAGCATACGCAATCATTGATTGGCGAGACCCGGACGATAGACCCGCTGGTGGAAAAGGAGAGAAAGAAAATACTTATTACTCGTCTCTGATAAAGGATACAGAGGAAAACGAATTTCTGGACGATGAAAGTAAAATAGTTTATCGCTGCAAGAATGAGCCATTCCTGAC
>JAGHBZ010000350.1 GCA_021160705.1 Candidatus Sumerlaeota bacterium | reverse complement strand
GTTTTTTATTAATGCCGTTGCTGGTGCTAAAAAATCAAAAATTGCCACACAACCCAAAGCGGTTACAAAATAATCAAATTATTTTGGGGGTTAAAAAATTGGCACTTAAACCATCTTTCAGCAAAAGAAGTCTCAAGACCAGGAAAGGGGGTGATTCCTGCAATTGGCTACTACCGATATATGCTGGTAGTAAATCTCGTTAAAAGGAGGTGTTTCCGAGATTCTACCTTGTTCGCAAAATGTATTACATTAAAAAGATAAGGAGGGAAGTGCTTATGAGACAGAAACACACAAAAGAGGCTTTAATGGCAGTCCTGGTTATGTTGCTAATGAGTCTTGGTTCGTTTGTACTGGCTGGTGAACAGCTACTTATTAGTGACACCTTTACCGGTACTCCTGGGAGTTCTTTAGCCAATCAATCTCTTGACAACGGATTGGCGGGTATCGGAAGTGCCACCTGGAGCAATCGGGACAAAGCCACCTACACCACTGTTTCAGAGTGTGAATTTACCACACCACGAACACTTCTTGCCCTCGGACAAGCATGCGACCCCACCAAGACCTACAGATTGAGGTCACTGATTAAACCACCGGTTGGCGGAGACCCCTGGGCATTTTGGGCTGGATTCCGTATAATGTCTACTGACAATGACGGCTGGGCTGGCAGTAACCCAGGGATTACGATTCGTTTCCACTGCAACAGAGGAGGACAACCCGGTGACAATCATATCTGGGCTGATTACTGGTGCGAAGGTGGATGGTGGGTATTTGCTGATTTAGGACCTATTGACCCGGCTACTGATTACAATCCTGATGGATTCCTGCCCGCAATGGTAGAATGGACTGGAGACGGCTCAACTACTCACCCTCTGACTCTTAAGGTCTATTTGAATGGAAAGTTCAAATCCCAGGTTACCATTCCGGATGTACTCCCTGCAGTGAAGCAGCCAGGAGATTTGTGTGGTATGGAGATTTGGACTGCCGGTTCTCCTGCTCCAAAGGCATACTTTGATGATTTCCAACTCTCAGAGGTTGTGTCGATTACACCGCCAGGTGTTGTCTATAGTGATACGTTTACGGGCAGCTCCGGGACTTCTTTAGCCAATCAAATGCTTAATAATGAGTTAGGTGGAACTGTAACTTCCAAATGGAGCAATCGAGACAAAGCAACCTACACAACACTCCAAGAGTGCCAATTTACTACACCACGAACTCTACTTGCCACTGATTATTTATGCGACCCCGCTGAAATGCACCGATTGTCCGCTAAGATTAAACCGCCAGTTGGTGGAGACCCCTGGGCATTTTGGGCTGGATTCCGTATAATGTCTACTGACAATGACGAGTGGGCTGGTAGTGCCCCGGGGATTACGATTCGTTTCCATTGCAACAGAGGTGGACAAGTCGGTGACAATCATATCTGGGCTGATTACTGGTGCGAAGGTGGATGGTGGGTATTTGCTGATTTAGGACCTATTGACCCAGGCACAGACTATGATGGTAGTGGGTACCTTCCAGCGGCGGTGGAATGGATTGGTGATGGTTCAACTACCAATCCTTTGACCCTAAAAGTTTATTTGAATGGAAACTTCAAGTCGGAGGTTACCATCCCCGACGTGCTTCCTGCGATAATGCAACCAGCGTACTTATGCGGAATGGTGATTTGGACTACGGGTGCTCCTGCTCCAAGTGCTATCTTTGATGACTTCAAACTTGAAATAATTAATGCATTTACACGTGTTGAAGACTGGCTGCTTTACTAAAACTAAACCTGAAGGAATACTGAATTACTCTCCTACAGCAAGGGCACTTGACCCTTGCTGTAGGAGAGTGAGTAAAGGTAAAAACTTTAGGAGGTAAAATTATGGACAATCAAAGAAAAGGCTTCACATTAATTGAATTGTTAATTGTCGTTGCTATCATTGCCATTCTGGCGGCAATTGCCGTTCCTAATTTTCTTGAAGCTCAAATGAGGTCAAAAGTTTCAAGGGTAAAAGCAGACCATCGGACACTTGCGACTGCAATAGAATCCTACACAGTTGACCACAACAAACCCCCGTATGATGGGTATCGCGGTCCTGTGCATTGGGGTTGGATGACTTCATTAGCGCAATTGACGACACCTGTTTCTTATATAACATCTGTTTTTCCCGACGTATTCCAGGCTAAAGATTTCAATTATACAGTAATTATGCCAGGAACCACTTGTTTTGTAGACCATCCGATTGATAACGTACTGAGCTATGATTACGCCACTTTTTATTGGTATGATAAATCGCCCACTGCAAGAGAGCTATGGAATGAAAAATTTGGTACCAGTTTGTGGAAACTTGCAAGTCCAGGGCCAGACCGATGTTATGAGTGCCCTGGTTCCTGGTATGGAGATAAAGAGAGATACGACCCTACAAATGGTACAGTCTCTGGTGGTGACATAGTTCGTACTGCAGAATTCACGGAATAGAGATAGAACGAGCTTAGAGAAATTATAGACCTATCGCTATAAAATGACCAGATTAGAGTTACTCAGTTCAAGAGAAGGAATTTAAAGATTTAGAAAGGAGGTGATTTGAGGTAGATTAAAGAGGGGCAATTTATGTGGTTGCTCTGTTAAAAGATGCAAGAATCTATTCTCCAAAAGAATCCACAAAACATTAAGAGAAAGAAGGAGGTAAATTATGAATAGGAATAACACAAGAAAAGTTGTAAAGCTAATCTTTGCACTATTGATAATATGTCTCAGTGGTGTCTCTGCTATGGCATGGCAAGAAACAGTTATTTTAAGTGACGACTTTAGCGGAGCCGACGGGACTTCTTTGCAGAATCGCCTACTTAATAATGCACTGGGTGGCACAGCTACTGCAAGATGGAGCAATTGGGATAATGCGTATACGAGTGGAGGTGTGGTTGAGTGGCATACTGGGGGAACGTACTTGGCTACTGGATATGAATTAGACCCCACCAAGTGGTGGCGGTTGGAGGTCCTGTTGAAACCAGCCCCTGGGTTTGACTCTATCTTCCCAGAGGCTAATAACTGGGCAGGTTTGAAGATGATGGCTCAAGACGTGAATCAAACCACGTGGTATGGATTTTGCCTACGATTAACCAATAATGAGACTGTAAATAACAATACAACGCCACCTACCCCGGCGGGAATTCGCAATCAAATCAGTATTGATTACTGGGGACCTCCAGGTTCGGATTGGAATTTTAGATGGTGTTATCCAGCAACCATCGACCCGGTCAATGATTATGACGAGAATGGTTGGATTCCCGTGCGTCTGGAATTCACCGGTCTTGGAACTGACGCCCAACCGTTTATCTCAACTCTCTATTTAAATGGGAATTTGAAATATGAAAATCTGGCATTTCCACCTGGACTGGATGGTTGGCCCCCTGTGGGATACGAAGGGTATCTTGTAGGTCTTGCACACTGGGGGGGAGACCCCCAAGTCGGGGCATCCTATCACGATGACTTTAAACTTACACTCTTAGAGCCCGGAGAGGAAACGGCTGCGAGAAACTGGTTTTTATATGAATAACTTTCAAGGAATGGCAGAGAGGAAAACTATTGGGGCGTGTTGTGTATATTCTATCGTATATTGCCCCCTGAGCGAAGGTTTACTACCTCCTGGGGGGTTATTTTAAATGAAGAGAAAAGAAGCGTTTTTTATTTCTCAATTCCTGTTCCGGCACTGTCGGAGTGAATGTTACTCCGTTTGTTAGTCCAATTTCACGTCAGAGAAGGACGTCTCGGGTGGCTAATGGCATATCTATTGGCTTGTTTTCTCTATATAAGATAAGGTTCAAGGCTGGACTAAAGTAAGTACACCCTCTGGAGGTAATTGAAATGAATCTTAGAGCTTTATTTAAACAAACGACCATATTTTTGGGTTTTATATTATTTTTCGGGAACTCGGTCTGGTCGGACACTATAAATGTTGATTTCTTGGTACGAGCAGACCCCCCACTTTTTAAAAAATTCGCTATGTATAACTCAGGGATTGTTCCTATGTCAAGATATAGAAGGGATATAGATTTAATGACTGAAGTTAGACCAGAATCTTTTCGTATCGACCTGAGTATAGGAAAATTAGACAATGGCTGGATTAATGAAATTGTTACAGGTACTCCAGAGAACCTGGTGTATGATTTTACCGAGATTGATGAGCTATCTATGATGTTGAATGATAGAAATATTTTGCCCTACTGGTGCTGGTGTTATATTCCCTTGCCTCTGCAGACCGGGAGTTGGAGGAGCGGACCATCTGACCTCAACGCCTGGAAAGAAATGCATTCCGTTTTCGCCTCTCATTTCAAACAGAGTAACCTTCGCATAGGATATCACGAAATGTATAACGAGCCAAATATATCTGCGTTCTATCTTGGTACCTGGGCTGAGTATCTTCAGATGTATAAATATGGTGTGCAAGGGATTAAAGAAGGTGACCCTGACGCCGTTGTTGGGGGTCCGGCTTCTGCGGGTGTTGGTCCACATCTCGACTTATTCCTGGATTTTGTTATCCAGGAGGGCTTGCCGCTTGATTTCCTCTCTTTTCATTCCTATGGCGACTCCTATTTATGGAGAATACAAACGGTGCGAGAAAAACTTACCGCAAGACCTCAGTTTAGCACCACTGAAATGCATATGAACGAATTCAATGTTTTACCGTTACCGCAATTCGCAGGCGGTCCTGCAGATAAATACGCCCTTGCCTCTAACATATTTGAAGCAATTAAATTGCTACTTCAAGAGACAGATTTGACGTTAGTTCATTGGGCACAATTTATGGATTCTGGTTGGGCAAATGAGGGATTAGGAATCGTGAACTTAGGTGGGAAAAGAAAAGCATCTTTTAATGCCTTTAAAATATATGCTATGATGCC
>JAGHBZ010000307.1 GCA_021160705.1 Candidatus Sumerlaeota bacterium | reverse complement strand
GAGCTACTTGAAAATTACATTTTATTTTAGTACTTAGAGTAAGTGGAGATGGCACGTGCTAAGCAGTGAATAGTTGTCTATCGCAGAGAGTGAAAGTAAACGGGTTTTTTAGAAAAATATAGGAATATATTATAATTTCAGATAAATTTACAGTGGAGGAAATAATATGAGAGGAAGGTACAGAGTAATCTTAAATATGCGCTGGCTTATTTTATTATTATGTGTTGGGATGCTCGTCTCAGGGTGTACTAAACAGCGTGCGAAAATGGCTTTAAATAAAGCAAAGAAAGTACTTTCACAAGCAGAACGCCAGGAGGCTGAAAAATATAAACCAGACCTCTTAGAACAGACCAGAAGTTCAATTAATGAGGCTGACTCACACTTCCAGGGACATAGATATGCCCGCTCACTTGAGGTCGCAAAAAGAGCAGTGGAACTGGCTAAGAAAACACTTGAAGAATCAAAAATTAAACGCGCCGCTGACAAACTCAACCAGGCTAAACGTGCCATTGATGTCGCCAATACCAATGATGGCAGCAAAGAAGACTCTGTGCGATATAAAAAAATCATTGACCTTTACAAAGAAGCGCAGGCTAAACGAAACAAGAACAAATGGGATGATGTCATTCAATTGTCTGAAGAGGTCATTCATGAGGTAGAAATTCTACTTCAACGCTTAAAAAATATGGCAGAACGAAAATTATCCGATGCTCAGAACGCATTGAAAAGCCTGAAGGCAGAGGGCGCTGAGTCGTATGCCCCGGAGTCTGTTATAGAAGTGACCGACCTGGTCAACAAGGTAGAAAAATTAATCAAGGTAAACCAGGATTATATTACTGCACAAAATACTGCTAATTATGCTATTCGTAAGGCTGAAGAAGGCGTCATCAAGACAAAAGCCAGAAAATCACAAGAAAAAATTAAAAAGATAGAATCAGACCTGGCTCTGGCAATCACCAAAGGTGCTGAGATTTATGCCCCTGATATGCTGGAAAAGGTTAAAACTTCTTTCGAGTCAATGATGAAAGATTACTTCACCAAGAATTATGATAGAGTCTTAATGGCGTCGCCTTTATTAGAACATGATGTCCAGCAACTCCTTGAGACAACTAAACGCAAGGCAGCAGAGGCTCGGATGAAAGCTGTGGAGCAAACTATCCGTGAACTCGTAGAAGGTGGTGCACGTGAATATCTTCCCGGTAGGGTCGAAGTAATCGAACAGAAACTCGCTGAGGCTAAACAGAAATTTGAGCAGAAACAATATGAAGATGCAGAAACAATTGCACTACTCGCTCTGGACGAAGGCGAAAAGATTCGCTCTGATTTTAATGACCTTGCCCTGGATGCTATGCGCAACGCTACCGAGGCGCTTAATATCGCTCAGGATGTCTTTGAGCAGATGGAACGTATCTTTATAATTAAACCCCTGCCAACGATGACACCTCTTGAACGCGAATTTGAAAATTCCAAAGAGACACTCAAGGCAGAGTTGCGTTCTCTGATACAAAACGCAAGAGTAAATCTGGGAATAGCTCAACTTCGTCAGGAAAATGGTCAATACCGTCGTTCAATTGAGCTCTCCAGCGAAGTCCGAAAAAGTGCTCTTACTATCCTTAACGAGACGTATCATGTAGTAGCCCATAATGCCATAATGGAGCTTGCTCAGAAAATTAGCGAATATGAACGGAATGGCGGCAGAGAGTATGCTCCCATTGAACTTGAGAAAACTAAAAAACTCCTCGCAAATGCAAAAGAAATCCTCGCTGAAGGTCGGTATAAAGACGCTGTTAGTAAATCCGCTGAAACTCGTGCACAGATGGAAGTTATGGTGCAGACAATTGAGAAGAAGGCTGTGGAGTATATCAAAGAAGCAAAACAAAAATTAGCAGAGGCAGGAAAATATCAGGCGGATAAGTATAGAAAAGCAGAACTACTTCGCACCCGTGAACTCCTGGACGAGGCAGAGAAAAAACTTAAAGCACAGGAGTTGAAACCGGCTGTACAAAAAGCCTTTGCTGCTGCGGGCTTGATTAGCTCCGCATTAACAGAGTCAACCAAACTCTGGGCTCAGGAGGAAATAACCCTGGCAGAGACAAAGATACTTCGTGCTGAGGAGGCAGGCGCTGATGATTACGCCTCCGAACTCCTTGATGAATCCAGAAAACTCCTTGAAGCCGCTAAAAAACAATTGAAAGAAAAGAGCTTCCTCGATGCAAAGAATCTGGCAGAAAAAGCAAAAATTCGTGCCGATGATGCACTCTATAAAAAAGTTCATCAAGCCGAAGATTTAATAACCGAAGCTAAATCCTATGGTGGCTGGGAACGTGAGTTTGAACTCCTTAGTAAAGCCTCTGAAAATGCTGAGTTGAGTCGTAAACTCATTGAAAAGCGTGATTATATCAGCTCGCGCCTCTATGCAGAAAAAGCAATTAAGATTGCCTATAAAGCATTAAATGCTTCCAAACTCGCTACCTTTAATGAACGTGTGGCTCAGATTAGAAAAACTCTTAATCTTGCAATAAACTCCGGGGCAAATTACTTTCAGCCAGAGAAATGCAAGAAAATTACCGCTTCTTTAGGAAAAATTGAATCAGAATTTAATACTGACAATTTCGATTATTATCGCAAAGAACTTGATAAAGTGGACGCTGAACTCAATAATGTGCTAAGTACAGTCCCGGAAAGCCTTAATGCTATCGTCGCCGCAGAACTTAAGCGCCTGGAGAATATTGCAACTGATTATGAAAACATCCAGCCCGGCAAGGTAGAACAGGTTCGCTCGCTCCTGAAATACACAATAATTGACTTCAATAAAGGTAAATATAACCAGGCGTATCTCCAGCTGAAAGAATCTGACCGGGCAATAAATAAGATGGAAACAATACTGGCAGAAGAACGGTATATTAAAGAAGCAACTCAATTG
>JAGHBZ010000209.1 GCA_021160705.1 Candidatus Sumerlaeota bacterium | reverse complement strand
TGCTACCTGGTCAGATGCCTGTGTCCATAGGTCAATAATCTTATGATACCGCTCTTCGTTGGTTATAACGCCCTTCTCATAAAGACGTTGTATTCGTGCAACTTCTTCACGTGTTTCTTTAAGAGTAGCCTCCTTGGTCGGGGGTAGCACCATCTCTTCAATGGAAAATGACAAACCTGATTTTTTTGCATAGTAGAATCCGAGTTCTTTAATCCTGTCCAGAGCCTCCGTAGTTCGCCGTGCACCACACTTCTTATACAGAAGAGCAATAACTTCACTCAATGCCTTCTTATCCAGTACTTCATTTGCGAAGATGTATTCCGGATTAAAATACGAAACCTCTGGTGGCAGGATTTCATTAAATAGCAGACGTCCTGGTGTTGTTTTCAGGCGTGTCCCGTTTATACGAACCTCCACCTCTGCTTGCAGGTCAACCTGCCCAGCCTGATAGGCAAATATCGCCTCCTCTGGAGAGGCAAAGATTTTTCCCTCCCCTTTTGCGCCTCGTTTCAGTCGCGTCAGATAGTAGCAACCAAGCACTATATCCTGGGAAGGTGTGGCTATAGGACGTCCATGAGCCGGGGATAGGATATTATTCTCTGCCAGCATTATCATCTTTGCCTCGAGCTTCGTCTCCGCAGAGAGTGGAATATGAACCGCCATCTGGTCACCATCAAAATCTGCATTAAACGCCGCACAGGCAAGCGGATGGAGCTGAATGGCTTTCCCCTCTATCAATACTGGATAAAATGCCTGCACCCCCAGTCGATGAAGTGTCGGCGCTCGGTTTAAAAGCACTGGATGGTCTTTTATAATATCATCCAGAATGTCGTAAACTACCGGGTCTTCGCGTTCTATCATCTTCTTTGCGTTCTTGATGGTCGCACAATGTCCCCGGCGCAATAACTCCCTGATAATAAAAGGGTCAAAGAGCTCCAGACACATCTTCTTTGGCAACCCACATTCATTAAATCGTAATTCTGGTCCCACCACAATGACCGAACGTCCAGAATAGTCCACTCTTTTCCCCAATAGGTTCTGACGAAATCTCCCCTGTTTGCCTTTCAGCATATCGCTTAGAGACTTAAGTGGTCGATTGTTATGCCCTTTAATGGGACGCAATCGGCGCGTGTTGTCAAAGAGGGCGTCCACTGCCTCCTGAAGCATTCGTTTCTCATTCTTGAGTATTACTTCCGGTGCCCTGAGCTCTATCAGGCGTCTGAGCCGATTGTTACGGTTTATCACTCGTCTATAAAGGTCATTAAGGTCAGAGGTCGCAAACCTACCACCATCAAGATGTACCAGTGGGCGCAGGTCTGGAGGAAGAACAGGTAAGACCTCAAGCACCATCCATTCAGGTCGATTCTCTGAAGTACGAAAACTCTCCACGACTTTCAGGCGTTTGATGATTTTATTTCTTTTTTGTGCTGAGGTCGCCTCGCGCATCTCAATTGCTAATCGGCTTGCCAGCTCTTCAATATCCAGGCGTTTCAGCATCTCTTTAATGGCTTCTGCTCCGTTCATTATCTTTACTTTATCGCCATAAATCTCTTTATATTTCCGATATTCATCTTCAATCAGCAATTGCTTTTCCTTTAATGGCGTATCGCCACCATCCACTACAACATACTCCTGAAAGTAAACTATCTTGTGAAGGTCTTTTGCACTAATATCCAGGAGATTGCTAATCTTAGAAGACGTGCCTCTGTAAAACCAGATATGGCATACCGGGGCTGCCAGCTTGATATGACCCATTCTGATTCGTCTGACCCGTGACTCTGTGACCTCCACACCACACCGGTCGCAGATAATTCCTTTATATTTTACACGCTTATATTTCCCACACGCACACTCCCAGTCTTTTACCGGTCCAAAGATTCGCTCGCAGAACAGTCCGTCTTTTTCTGGTTTGAACGTTCGATAATTTATGGTCTCGGGTTTCTTGACTTCTCCGAATGGACACTTTGCCTGTTCTTCAGGGGTTTTTCCACACCGACATCGTCCGTAGCGGTCGGTCTGACGACAATGTCGCCTTGACCATTGCAGGATTTGTTCCGGAGAAGCCAGACTTATTCGTGCTACTGCGTGAATCTTATTCCAGTCAATCTCTTCTGTGTAAATGTCAGAGTCCAGAATAATTGAATGCACTTTTTTATCAATGGCTTTTTTCATAGTTCTTTCCCCCTTAAGGGTGTATTATTATATTAAGGTGATGTTGGGTTATGAATATCCCCTCTAATATTATATTTCTTCCTCTTCATATTCCGGCTCATCTGGACCGGATAACAAACTCTCATCAGTATTCTCCAGAAACGAACTCTTAAGAGCACTTTCCTCCTGTTCCTCTTCTGGCGCCTCGGTAAGCAACTCAAAGTTGAGCCCCAGACTCTGGATTTCTTTGACCAGCACGTTAAATGACTCTGGAATACCCGGCTGGAGCACATTCTGTCCCTTAATAATTGACTCATAAATCTTACTTCTACCCACCACATCATCTGATTTCACAGTAAGCATCTCCTGTAATGAATACGCCGCACCATACGCCTCAAGTGCCCAGACCTCCATCTCACCAAAACGCTGTCCACCAAATTGTGCCTTACCGCCGAGCGGCTGTTGCGTTACTATGGAGTATGGTCCTATGGCTCGGGCATGCATCTTGTCATCAACCATATGATTTAGCTTCATCATATAGATATAACCCACGGTCACTCTCTGGTCAAATGGCTCGCCAGTCAGTCCATCATAGAGTACAGTCTGTCCGTCCTCTGGTAGTCCCGCTTTTTTCAGATAGTCCTTAATGTCTTGCTCCTGAGCACCATCAAAGACCGGCGATGCAAATTTCACTCCTAACACTTTGCCAGCCCACCCCAGATACGTCTCAAATATCTGCCCTACGTTCATCCTGGATGGCACTCCAAGCGGATTCAGAACTATATCTACCGGGGTGCCATCTTCCAGAAATGGCATATCCTCTTCAGGCAAAATTTTTGCAATCACACCCTTATTGCCGTGGCGTCCTGCTAATTTATCTCCAACTGAAATCTTACGTCGCTGAGCTATGTAGACCTTTACCATCTTATTCACTCCGTGCGATAACTCGTCGCCACTTTTTATTCGCTCTATTTGATTCCTGGCTCTATCCTCTATTTCTCGCTCTTTTATCACTTTCTCCTGGTAGAGTTTTTTTACTAAATTCCCACATTTCCCCTCTACCGGTAGCATCCCGGTTCGTAAACTATGCTTAATATATTTGAGCGCCTGCTCGGTGATACGTCCACCGGGACGAAGTACTACCTTGCCTGTCTCAAAGTCCAGAATCTCTGAACGCAGATGCGTCTCAAGAATCTCAATCAGCTTTTCATCAAATTCTTTCTCCAGCAATTGTAATTGCTCATCTCGTTGTTGGTTTACCTTTTCAATCTCTTCTTTATCATGGCGGTTTGTCCGTGAATTTCGCTCTTTACGTGTAAAGACCTTGACATCGACCACTGTGCCGTATATTCCAGGGGGTACACGAAGTGAAGAATCTTTGACGTCCGAGGCTTTCTCGCCGAAGATTGCCCGGAGTAGCTTTTCCTCACTTGTCAACTCTGTCTCGCCTTTTGGCGAAATCTTCCCTACAAGAATATCGCCGGGTTTCACCTCAAGTCCTACGCGGATGATTCCGTTCTCATCAAGCTTTGACAGCATTTCTTCACTAATGTTTGGAATGTCGCAGGTTATTTCCTCTTTTCCTTGTTTGGTATCCCGGGCATCAACCTGAAACTCCTCAATATGAACCGAGGTAAATACATCATCTTTGACCAGACGTTCGCTTATTAAGACTGCATCCTCAAAATTATACCCTCCCCAGGACATAAATGCCACAAGCACGTTACGTCCAAGAGCTAACTCTCCGTCTTTAATGGCGGGTCCGTCCGCGATTATCTGACCTTTCTTCACATATTCGCCCTCTGAAACTATAGGTTTTTGGTTTATACAGGTGTTTTGATTTGAGCGTAGAAATTTCTTTAATAAATATAAGTCCCGTGCACCATTATTTGTGCGGATAACTATCTTTTCTGCTGAGACCTCTTCAACAACACCCGGATTCTTCGCTATTACACACACTCCTGAATCTTTTGCAACTTTCTCCTCAATCCCTGTACCAACAATTGGGGATTCCTGAAACAATAAGGGTACCGCCTGACGTTGCATATTGGAGCCCATTAATGCACGATTTGCGTCATCGTGCTCAAGAAATGGAATTAGTGCCGCTGATATACTTACCATCTGCAATGGCGAGACATCCATATACTCTACTTCTGAAGGACTTACTAATGGAAAATCCCCCTGGTACCTGCATAGTATACGGTCTCGGGTAAATCTGCCTTCTTCATCAATGGGTGCATTTGCCTGCGCTATCTTATGCTCGTCCTCCATATCCGCAGTGAGAAACTCTACTTCATCCAGGACTTTGCCATTGACCACCTTGCGGTATGGCGATTCAATGAACCCAAAATCATTCACCCGCGCAAATGAAGCAAGCGACTGGATTAGACCTATATTCGGACCCTCGGGTGTCTCGATTGGGCATATTCTTCCGTAATGGGTGTGGTGGACGTCTCTGACTTCAAAACCCGCTCGTTCACGGCTTAAGCCCCCGGGACCAAGTGCGCTTAAACGCCGTTTATGCGTTAATTCTGCCAATGGATTTGTTTGGTCCATAAACTGCGACAATTGACTGCGTCCAAAGAAGTCTTTGATTGCTACTATGATTGGTTTTGCATTAATCAGGTTTTGTGGCATCAACGACTCCAGCTCCGCTATGTTCATTCTTTCTCGTGCAGTTCGCTCAACTTCTATAAATGCTAATCGAAGCTGATTCTGCAAGAGCTCACCCACACTCCGCACACGGCGATTGCCAAGGTGGTCTATGTCATCCACCTCCAGTTGTTCACGTTGCAGGCGAATCAGGAGCTTAATTACATCTATTACATCTTCAAGTGTCAGATGACGCGGTCCCTCCACCGTGGGACGGCGAAGACGCCGATTGATTTTATAGCGTCCCACTTTCCCAAGGTCATATCGGCGAACATTAAAAAACATATCCTCCACTAAACGATGAGCCGCATATATGTTCACCGGATTTCCCGGTCTCATACGTTTAAAAAATTCAGTTAGTGCATCGTCGTATGTCTTTATCTTATCTTTGCGTAATGTGGACAGGATAACATCTGTCTCAGGATGTTCACATACAATTACCTCAATAGACCTGATTCCACACTCCACACATTTATTAAGAATGTTTGTTGTGACTGGCTCAAAACATTCAGCAATTACCTCTCCGGTCTTGGTATCAACAATATCTTTTGCAAGGAGTCTGCCAATGAGATGCTCAAATCCCTCTACCTTGCTAGGTAGACCTCCTTAACACCCTGCTCCTCAAGCTGCTCAATAATACGGCGTGTGACTTTTTGTCCCCTCTCGGCTATAGGTTGTCTGGTCTTTGGAGAAATAACGGGTTCTACAAATTCCTCCCCTATAAAACGCTCCAGTTTGCTTACACGAGTGGTTCCCTTTTTATATCCAGTTAGACTCAATTTCTCTATGGGGAAAAACTCGCGGGCTATCTTTTCGTCGCTTTCTGCTCCAAGCACTCGCAACAACATCGTCGCCGGCATCCGTCTCTTTCTATCTACCAGAACCATCAATATATTATTCACGTCAACTTCAAACTCTAACCATGCCCCTCGATACGGGATAATTCGTGCTGAATATATCGTTTTGCCTGTCGGATGCGTTGATTGGGAAAAACTTACACCCGGTGAACGATGTAATTGACTCACAATCACTCGTTCTGCCCCGTTTATAATAAATGTTCGCTTATCCGTCATCAGTGGTATCTCGCCAAGATAGACCTCCTGCTCTTTTATATCTTTTATATCCACCTCTCCTGTCTCTTCGCTTCTTTCACGCAGAATTAATTGAAGTTTCACTCGCAAAGGTGCACCGTAAGTCATACCCCGGTCTATGCATTCTTCTGGCGTGTATTTGGGTCTTCCAAAACTGTACTCCACAAACTCAAGGGTGGACAATTCACCGGGACAGGTTATTGGGAATACCTCTTTAAATAATTCCTGTAATCCAATATCTTCTCGCAACATCGGTGGCACATCAAATTGCAGAAAATCATCATACGATTTCTTCTGTATCTCCAGCAGATATGGTAGGTCAAGGACTGTGGGAATCTTTGAAAAACTTATTCTTTCTTTCTTCTGGGTTTTCATACTTTTATATCCCCCTTTATGTTATTATTTTTTGTTGTTTCTTCTTGGTATACATAAAAATAATAGGCAGGACTCCTCCCCCCGTATGTCCAACACATTGTATCTTGCCCATTTCTTATTTTGTTTCTTCCAGTCAGGTATTTATAAAATACCTACTACGCTATTTTATTTTCTCTCTTTTCTCTAATGATTGAGAGATTAAATATTCTTACTTCTGAATCGAAGCCTTTATGAATCCTTAGAGTTTTTGTTTTTATGCTCAAACTGAGCTGTGTTGTATTGCTTCGTGAAGTTTATTTAATCTCAACGGTGGCTCCTACTTCCTCGAATCTCTTCTTGATTTTCTCTGCCTCTTCTTTGTTTATCCCTGAGACAATTTCTTTGGGAACATTATCAACCACTTCTTTTGCCTCTTTCAGTCCAAGATTTGTCACTGCTCTCACTTCTTTAATGACCTTTATCTTCTCGCTACCCACTTCCTTAAGTATGACCGCAAATTCGGTTTTCTCCTCCTCCACGGGTTCAGCCGTGGCTGCTGGAGCCGCTGCCGCTGAAACCACTGGCATCGATGCCGTCACTCCAAATGTATCCTCAAGCATCTTCACCAGCTCATTAATTTCTAACAATGTCTTCTTTTTTAATGCCTCTACAATCTGTTCGTTTGTTAACACTTCTTCGCTCATCGTTTCTTTACCTCCATACTTCTGTTTTATGTTTTTAGATTAAGGAGTAAATCTCCCTGTATATCCTACTCAGGCTTCTTTTTTCTCGCTCACCGCCCTGAGAAGCAACAGCAGGTTTAATATTACTGATTTCAGCCCCCAGGTTAGATGTGATATTGGCGATTGTAAACTCCCTATTAACCTGCTGTGTAACTCCTTTATAGTGGGCAGTCTCGCTATCTCTTCCAGCTTCTTGAGGTCGAGCAACTCATCTTCCATCATTCCACCTTTTAACCGCAGCTTCTCTTGCTTTTTCTGAAACTCTATAAGGACTTTTACTGGCTCTACCGGGTCGTCATAACCAAAGGCTATCGCTGTTGGTCCCACAAATAGCTCCTCCATCGGGTTCTGCTTGTTCTCCCGTAGCGCTCTCTTTGCTAACAGGTTCTTTACCACTCTATACTCCACATTCTTCTTCCGCAATTCTCTGCGTAGCTCACTTATCTCCTCCACGGTAAGCCCTCGAAAATCTGTCAGTACTAAAATCTTTGCCTTGCTGAATTTCTCCTTCAGCTTCTGTACTGTTTCAACTTTGGTTGGATGTACCATTGTGCGTTCCTCCAACTTATATTCCTTACTTCTTATCAAAATCAACCATCACGGACATCCACAGCCACTTGAACATTGAAAATCTGCCCCAGCCAGTTTTTTGTCTCTACTCCGAGTCCTCGTAGCGAAAATCTCGTTCCGCAACCTTCTCCCTAATCTTTTGCTTGACCTTTTGATGGAGGTAAAGAGATTCATCTCTCTTCAGCCTCGGTAGGCGTGCCAGTTTTGTCCCGACACATTAACCCTACCACTCAAGCAAACTGGTGGGACCTACTTTCTCTGGCTGTTTGTTTTGATGTCCAAAGAACTATTATTAAAAAAAACTAATGCCCCGTTAACCTCTATATGCAATGTGTATCCCTGGACTCATTGTCGTTGCCAGGGTTATGCTTTTTATAAATTGCCCCTTTACCGCCGGGGGGCGTGCCTTTATAGTGGCGTCCAGAAACGCCCTCGCATTCTCCACTAATTGCTCATCTGTAAATGATAACTTCCCGATTGATGAATGAATAATCCCGGTCCGGTCAAACCGAAACTCCACTCTCCCGCGTTTCAACTCTTTAATGACTCCAGCAATATCCTTGGTCACGGTACCAGATTTTGGACTTGGCATCAGACCACGGGGTCCAAGGATTTTTCCGACCTTTGCCACATCCCGCATCATATCTGGTGTTGCGACCGCTACATCAAACTCCAACCAACCCTTCTGAATCTTTTCTATCAAATCAGTATCTCCTACATAATCAGCCCCGGCATCCCGCGCTTCTTTTGCTTTATCTCCCTTTGCGAATGCGAGGATTCTAACGGATTTTCCTGTCCCATGCGGTAGTACCACCGTTCCCCTGACCTGGTGCTCTGAATTTCTCGGGTCAACATTCAGTCGTATGTGAAGGTCTACACTTGGGTCAAATCTCGTCAGATTGACTTCTCGCAGGAGCTTTATTGCCTCCTCAAGTGAATACAGTTTGCTCCTGTCAATCTTTGTGATGACATCAGTGTATCGTTTTCCTCGTTTCATCTCTCTCCTACTCTTATTCCTTTAATCTATGATTTCAATACCCATACTTCTGGCAGTGCCCTCAATTATGCGCATTGCTGAGTCTAACTCTGTGGTATTTAAATCAGGTAATTTTGTCTGGGCAATCTCACGAACCTGTTCTCTGGTGATTTTTCCCACCTTCTCTTTATTAGGTACACCTGAGCCTTTTGCTAATCCTGCGGCTTTCTTTAAGAGCACACTTGCCGGGGGAGTCTTGATAATAAACGTGAAAGAACGGTCTGCATATATTGTGACCACTGCCGGGATAATCAAACCAGGTTGGTCTTTGGTGCGGGCATTAAATTGTTTACAGAATTCCATTATATTCACCCCGTGTTGACCAAGGGCTGGTCCCACCGGCGGTGCCGGAGTTGCCTGTCCTGCTGGCAATTGCAGTTTTACCTGTGCAAGTACTTTCTTACCCATTTGTATATCGTCCCTTTATTTATAATGACTCGACTTGCGTAACTTCCAGCTCCAATGGCGTTTGCCGACCAAATATGGTCACCAGCACTCGTAGTCTGGCTTTCTCCTCGTCAATCTCATCAATCACTCCAATAAAGTTCGAAAACGGTCCTTCACTGACCTTTACCTGTTCTCCTTTTCTAAACTTTATCAACTTCTTTGGCTTGGTTGCTCTGGATTCTACCAGCTCAAGCATTGACTCCACATCTTTTTGTGATAACGGCTCGGGTTTACCTCCAGGGCCAAGGAATGAGCTTACACCCGGGAGCCTTCTTATCTGGTTGAAGATTTCCTCTTCTGGTTCTAACTCCACAAATACATAGCCCGGCATTAAGTTGCGCTGACGTGTACGTGACCTGGTAGTTCTTTGCATTACCACTTTCTCTGTTGGCACTACCACACGCCCAATCTTACCACGCCAATCCTTGATAGTAGCAAGATGCTCTATGGATTCTTTGACCTGTATCTCAGAACCTGTATATGTATGAAGTACATACCAATTCATTTTATCGAATCACCAATGATAATATAGTACTGATGAATTTATCTTCGATTCCAAGAATAACACCCATAAGAAAAACAGCTATTAGCACCGCTAAGGTATAACTAAAAAGCTCAGTTTTACTTGGCCAGGTCACCTGTTTTGTCTCTTTTTTTACCTCTTGAAAAAAGACCTTTATTTTCTGCCATCGCTCTTTAATTTTTCCCATAGCTATACCACTCTTAGACTCTGGTCTCTACTGAAAGTTTAATAACTCAGTTTTCCCCCAGTCTCTCTACATTGCATAATCTAAGTGTTAGGATGGAGAAATAGCGGTAATCTATCAATTGAGGCTCTTCTCGGGTGTACCTCTTTAAGCTTTCTAACCTAAAGGCTCTTTTGGTGAAATTGTGAGTTATACTCAATGACCGTTCTCTGGTAACGCCTTTTATCTTGCTATTTTTCTTAATTACCTGGCAGACCAGGAGGGACTTGAACCCCCAACCTGCGGTTTTGGAGACCGCTGCTCTAGCCTATTGAGCTACTGGTCTGCTATCTGACCTCTTTATGCACAGTATGTCGACGACACGACTTACAGTACTTTTTCAGCTCTAACCGACTTTGTTTTTGTCTTTTGTTTCTGGTAGTTGTGTAATTACGATTTTTACACTCAGAACAGGCTAATATTACTATATCACGCACGTCTACTCTCTTTCCCCAATTACAGGTTTATAAGTCTACTTTTTTCAGACATTTTTTTGTCTTAGGGGAACTCACTTACAACTTATACAAATATATCATCCTACTCCAATACGCTAACCTATGTCAAGAGGGAAATTTGATTTTTTTGCTACTTTTTTTATTCAATTATTTTTGTCACCACGCCTGCGCCGACGGTCTTGCCCCCTTCTCGGATGGCAAATCGGAGTCCCTCCTCCATCGCTATCGTGTCAATTAACTCAACCTCAAACTCCACATTGTCGCC
>JAGHBZ010000320.1 GCA_021160705.1 Candidatus Sumerlaeota bacterium | reverse complement strand
TATCAACGGGAGTTCGCCAGAGTGATTTCACACCTCGTATTGCGACGTCAAAAAAGAGAAACACGCCGAGTCCAGAGGCAAAATTCCGCGCCTCTCTCACCGCAAGGCTTGTTGCAATATATGTTTGTTCATCAAGTTGCCGTTCTCCGGTGAGGATATAACGCCATAGATGTTTTCTGTATTGTTTATGTCTCTCTGAGAAATGCTTATAGGGATTTATATATTCCGAGAATAATAAACCTCTTGAGAGATTTGCTTCAGTGGTTTTTGGGAACCCACGTATTAATTCAGCAAGTTTATTTGTTCCTGATTGCCAGTGGTTTTTGTAAAAAGCTAAAGCTGAGTCGCAAAAATTGAGCGTAGCAAGTTGTTCCTTTTTAAAGCACTTCTTAAGTCGCAACCGAGCCGAAGAATAACATTCCCGGTCATCAGCAAGGAGTGAAGAGAGAAGAGCTGAAATCTCTTGCTTCTCTATCGAAGAAGCAGAGAGTAGCAAAGGGTCATCTACCGCCACATCAGCAAGCAATGTTCTATCGGCGTTCCCTTGAGCAGAAGCAAGCCTCCACCGCCATTTCTTTATAGATTCGTCCTCAGAACCGGGGGTCATCTTTTGTGCCTGTCGGAGATAGAATTCAGCTGTATTGAAATCACCTTGCTGGAGATAAGACCTTACACGCCTCAGGTTCTTCGTTATTTCGAGTTTACGTTCTCTTTCTGCAATTTCATCCCGGGTTTTCAGGAAACTTGATTTTTCCTTTTCAGACATAGTCCAGTTTTTTTGTAAGACACGACTCAGCAGAAAATGTAATTTTCGCATACGTGGGGTTAAACCTCTGGATTTGAATGAAAAATATAAACTGTCCACCACCACCTGCCCAAGAACCGCAGTCCTTCCGTTAACGAGTTCGGATACGGTAGAAGAGATATAATTAAATATAGAAGCGCTCCGCTGGTAGGTGATTTCTTTTTTAAGTCTTTTTAATCGCAAAATATCGTGTTGAGAGCGTAAATAACGGACGAGTGTCTTTACTTCTTCTCTGGGTCGTTCACGGAGAAGATTAAGTGCCAGAATAGGCAGATGCTTCTCCCCTGCTAAATGAAGTGTGGTGGCAAATTTAAGGAGAAGCAAATCGTCTTTAAACCATAATATGTTATGCTCGGACTGATTGATAAGCCGACTGAGTGTGCGCCCATCATCCAACAAGGTGGCATATAGTGCAGAGCGGACTCTTTCTATATCTGTCTTATATTCTTCACTACTGAACCCACTGATGCTCCATCCACAAAGGAGAATAATAATGTAGATATACTTCTGCAATTATCTCCTCTAAGGAAAGATTATTCGCTGGTATGGAAAAGCAGTGGTTAAGTTTGCAAGGTATCTGATTTGACGACGCCAGAGAGAGCCTCGGTATACAAAATCGCAACGGAAATAGTACTCGTCATAATTAACATAATTTTTTTCACTCCAGAGCCATTTAGCCTGCAACCCGAGCGCTGCAAAGAAAGAAAAGTTCCTTGTCCAGAACAATACCTCCCAGGGTCTATAATATTCCGTTGCTTTTTTCCATCCCTTAAGCTCCTCCGGGTGCAGATACCATTTTCTATCAATCTTCTCAGGGGGTGAGGTAATAAGCCACTCCCTATCTGAGATAAGAGTACCTCTCATAGAGACAATCTCTACGCATACCCCTCCAAATAGTAATACATTCTTACATTCCACCAATACAGTATGCTCTCCCGGTAATAGCCGAAGGCGTACAGGTTTAAAATCCTCATATAGAGTGCCTTCAGTGAGTTTTCTGCCATCCAGATAAACGGTGTAGTAATCATCGCCAGTAATAAATAGCAGGGCATTATCAGGGCTTTCAAGCACATAGAGCAAATCTGCAACCAACCTCCTGAATTTCCGCCTTGCGGAGAGTTTATAAAGACGAGATAAGAGTTCTTCAGCCTTTTCGCTCTCGCCTGCGATGATATAAAGGAACGCTAATCTCAACTTTGCATTCTCAGCTACTTCCCGATAATTTTTATATCGCTCAACTAAATCCCTCATAACCGCAATAGCACGGTCGATTTTGTTCTCCGCCTCAAGTCGACAGCTCTTTTTCAGCCCATTGAGGAAGTTGGTACGAGCGCGCATTATTGGGGTCATTCGTGCTTCTTTTACTCGTGGCAAATACCCGAATGTATCACCGGGCTCTTTTTGGTACCAGTAGGCAACGCTACAATAATCATCCGAGCGCGAGTTATTATGTCCGTGTTCCACAGTCACACGAATCGACTTATTAAACCTGATAGGGTCTTCCAGGTGAAAGCGATATAATGCACTCTCTCCATTTTTGATTTCGGGTTCATACTCAATGACTCCGAACAGGGGAGTTTGTTTTGAGCCCCCAGGCATTGCCGAAATAATCTTCAGTGCCAGTGCCCAGCAGAGTTGGCGTCGTAGAATCGTCAATAAAAACCATATCATCACCTTCGCCCCACCAGGCTTTTGAGCGTGTGTGAACTGCAAGCATACATCCTACATAGTATCCCGAGCCCCTGGTTGATAAAATCACATAGTTTCCCTCGGGGTTGCGATTCTGAGTCTTAGAAACGGGCTGGAAGTAGGCATCAATTTCTTTTTCCGAGTCCTGAGCACCAAGCCAGCCATCTGTAGGAAATTGCTGATTATATTTTGCGTGAAAATAATACAATGGTTCTGGGGGTGATTTAAGCTGATGATAATCAAAATGAAAATACACCATAGCTGGTTTCGAGCCATCATTCCGCACAGTGAAAACCGCCTGACGTCGAAAAGGCATTCGGAAATAGCAATTTCTACCTTCACCCATATTGGTATTAACAAATGGCAACGAAACCACTTCCCTGGGTCTGCCATGAGGCTGGAGGAAAAAGTCGCCCAATGGCACTGAGACGGCTGGACTGGGTGCATCATCCCAGTATATCTCCAGAGTAAGGAATCGTGAGAGAAACTCCTCCCCCTGCCAGGTAAACCAGAGGTGTGTTATCTCAGCTGGTCCCTTAATCCTCGCAAGGGTGGTCACCTTTCCGGGTTCGGCTACAGCAAAATCAAGATTTGTCCATTCTTTATCGCTTGACGAATATCGCTTATTTGTATAATCCCATATTGAAGTAGTTCCCATCCCGGGAGGAGATTCAAAGATATTTTGATGATACGACACGAATGAGGAGAAGAATGGTTCCGCTTGAACAGATGAGAGCAGAATGCACACAACTATTAGTTGATATAAAATTCTCACTGTTATATTCTTAAACAATTGACTAATCGTGGGTAGGTACATAATAATATTGAATTTGCTGATTTCGGTATAGTGTAATAATTTTATAATAAAACTCACACATTACCCGAGGGATGTGATTTTCTTCAATAGAAAAGATAAAAAAAGGTTGCTTTGTATCTGTAGATTTGACAAACACTAATTAGATGTATTGCTTGGAAAGGATGGGTGTGATACAAAAATGCCAGTGAGAAAACGTTGTCTGGGTGTGGATATAGGGAATTCGTCAGTGAAGATTGCTGAACTCGCCATTGACAAAGAGCAGAATATAACTATTACCAAGC
>JAGHBZ010000017.1 GCA_021160705.1 Candidatus Sumerlaeota bacterium | reverse complement strand
TACCAATCTCGCTTTTCTGGGGGAAATCCGAGCAAATCGAACCGTTGCTTTGCCAGCAATAATAGAGCCGTCAAATCCTTTTTTATCCTCCTTCACAGGTTTCTCCTCATTACAATGTTCTTACTTCTTAACTTTAACCACTTTTGCGGTCTTACCCCCATGGGAGCGAAAGACCCTGGTCGGAGAAAATTCTCCTAACTTATGCCCGACCATATTCTCAGTGATGAATACCGGTATAAACTGTTTGCCATTATGCACAGCAATGGTATGCCCGACCATCTCAGGGACTATCATCGACCGACGCGACCAGGTCTTTATGACCATCTTCTCACCGCTCTCATTCATTCGGCGTATCTTCTTCATTAGTTTCTCGTCGACAAAAGGTCCCTTTTTTAATGACCGTGGCATTTATGTATATCCTCTCCTATTTTTTATAAAGTAATCTCTATTTTACTTTCCGGGGTTTTATTATCAAGTTGTCCGAATATTTTTTTGGTTTACGAGTTTTTAATCCTTTTGCGAGTAATCCAGTCGGACTACAGGGGTGGCGTCCACCTTTTGCTCTTCCTTCGCCACCACCTAAAGGATGGTCAACTGGATTCATCGCTACACCACGCACATGGGGGCGGCGTCCTAACCAGCGACTTCGTCCCGCCTTACCCAGCGAGATGTTCTCGTGCTCAATGTTACCTACCTGTCCTATTGTTGCTTTGCAGTCCGCCCGGATTAATCTGATTTCTCCTGATGGCATCTTGAGATGAACAAATTTTTCCTCCCGTGCCATCACCTGACAGTAAGTACCTGCACTACGAGCCAATTGCGCACCCCTGCCCGGATATATCTCCACACAATGCACAAACGTCCCAAGCGGTATATTGCGCAGAGGCAATGTGTTTCCCGGTTTTACTTCTACATTTTCGCCTGATATTAATGTAGTGCCTACCTTTAGACCATTAGGAGCAAGAATATATCGTTTCTCGCCATCTGCGTATTGAAGCAACGCTATTCGAGCTGTTCTATTCGGGTCGTACTCAATTGAGACTACTTTCGCCGGAATATTATCTTTATCTCGCTTAAAGTCAATAATACGGTATCTTCGTTTATGTCCTCCACCACGATGCCGTGCAGTAATGCGTCCTTGATTATTTCTCCCCGCTTTCTTTTTGTACGGTTTTGTTAAAGCCTTTTCTGGCTTCTTCTTGGTGATTTCCTCGAAACTCGAGGTAGTCATCTGGCGTCGCGACGGTGTTGTCGGTTTATATGTTTTTAGTGCCATAGCCTGTCTCTTGCCTTATATGTCTTAGAATAGGTCTATCTTATGTCCTGATTCCAGAGTTACAATAGCTTTCTTCCATTGCGAAGTCTTCCCATACAGGGGTGAACGTACCCGACGTGGACTTCCTTTGATTCTCATTACATTTACCTTTTTCACCTTTACGGAGAATGCCTGTTCAACGGCTTTTTTTATCTCCTGTTTGTTGCTATCCAGCCTGACCTTGAACTCATATTTTGGCTCTTCGCCTGATGCCTCCTGATAACTCTTCTCGGTTATTATCGGCTTTATCAATATGCTCCAGGGGTCTCTCATCCTATTAATTCCTCCAGCCGTTTTAGACTCTGAGGAGTAGCAATAATATTATCATAATATAAAAGGTCATAGATATTAATATTCTGCACTATAGAGACCTTGACCCCGGGGATATTTCTACCGGCAAGATAGATTGCTTTGTTCACCTGGTCAAGGAGAATCAGATTCTTATCCTCACTTACTCCCAATGATGTCAGGAAATTCACCATTAATTTAGTCTTTGGTTCAGTTATTGGGACATCCGAGACCACTTTAATTCGGTTTTCTTCTCGTTTGGTGGTCAGTACAGTATAGAGCGCAACTCGTTTTTTCTTTTTTGGAATTGAGTAAGAGTAATCGCGCGGACGAGGTCCGAAAGCTACTCCACCATGTCGCCAGATAGGTGAGCGAATAGAGCCATGACGCGCCCGTTCTGTACCTTTCTGTCGCCAGGGTTTTCGTCCCCCGCCACTGACTTCTGCACGCGTCTTCACACACGCTGTTCCCTTACGTTGATTCGCAAGGTATTGATTCAACGCCTCTCTTACTACCACCGGGTCTTTCTTTGTGTTAAACACCTTTTCGCTCAACTCAATGGTCTTGCCAGTCTTTGTACCGTTGGCTGCAAGTATGTCTAATGACAACATCTTTATTCTCTCCACCTTCCTGGGTCAGCGTAATTTACCGATGTTTTGATTTAATGCTTTTCCGAATTATAAGATAACTATGTATGGAGCCCGGAACCGAGCCTTTTATCATAATAATATTTCGTTCTTTATCAGTCTTCACGACTTTCAAATTCATCATAGTACATCGGCGGTTTCCCTTATGACCGGGCATCACTTTTCCTTTCCAGATACGGGATGGGTCGCTGGACGCACCCGTAGAACCTGGACGACGATGATACCGTGAGCCGTGTGACATCGGGCCACGACTCACCCCAAACCGTTTTACTGTCCCTGTAAACCCATGTCCCTTTGAGATACCAGTGATGTCCACTCGTTCGCCTTCTTTAAACTGCTCAACACCAAGCGCCTGTCCAACGGTGAGTTGTTTTAGCTCACTATCATCAACCCGCATTTCTCTTATGAACCGCATTGGTTCAACTCCTGCTTTCTGGAAATGTCCTAACTCCGGTCGGTTTGCTTTTCGTTTGTTCTTTTTATCAAACCCAAGTTGAACTGCTGAATACCCATCAGTTTCTTTGCTCTTAATCTGCAGGACATAACAGGGTCCTGCCTCAATTAAAGTTACGGGAATAAGTTTCCCATCATTGTCAAAAATTTGTGTCATACCTATTTTTTTACCGAGTAGTCCCACTGTCATCTTACCATCATCTCCCTTTTCCCAGAGTTAAGGACGCAGGTCATTAATACTCCGGGGCATTTGTTCCACTGCGACCTTATCCCCTCAAGGTAAAGACTACATTAATTTAATCTCAATATGTACACCTGCTGGAAGGTCTAGCTCTGTCAGTGCATCCAGTGTCTTCTGGCTTGGGTCAATGATGTCTATCAGTCGCTTGTGTGTTCGGAGCTCAAACTGCTCTCTTGATTTCTTATCAATATGCGGAGAACGCAGCACCGTTATTCTGTTTATTTTCGTCGGCAACGGGATTGGACCCGCTATGTTTGCATTTGTTTGTTTTGCTGTCTCAACTATCTCTTTTACCGACTGGTCTAACAGTCGGTAATCAAACGATTTTAGACTGATTCTTATGCGTTGTTTTGCCATAGTTATCTGCTATACCGTTTAGATTTCACACCCCTGAATTTATTCAATTATTTTTGTCACCACGCCTGCGCCGACGGTCTTGCCCCCTTCTCGGATGGCAAATCGGAGTCCCTCCTCCATCGCTATCGTGTCAATTAACTCAACCTCAAACTCCACATTGTCGCC
>JAGHBZ010000420.1 GCA_021160705.1 Candidatus Sumerlaeota bacterium | reverse complement strand
GATTCCCTGAGGCGAGATTTCCTGATATTCCGAGCAACACGTATGCCAATAAGTTAGTGTTACAATTTGGTGGAGCAATCAGCGGGAAGGTGACGTATTTAGCGGATGGAAAACCTGCCTCAGGTATTCGAGTTAAGGCACAAAAGAAAGAAAGCGGTCGGTTTACTGCTTATGTCCTAACCGACGGTCAAGGGAAGTACACATTTCAGGACTTGCCAGTAGGCTCGTACTATGTGGGGATAGATTCTGCGACGTACACAGCCACACCCCACGAAGATGTAAAGCTTGAATCCAACAAAACGGCAAGTGGCATTGATTTCAAGATATATCGTGGTTTGACAATAAATGGCGAGGTCGTTGATAGCCTGTCCAAGACAGGCGTGGCAAATGCCACAGTACATCTTAACGGAGAAGTGGCAGGTGGTGGGAAAAAGAAGCTCAAAGTGACCTCCTCACGAGATGGGAGTTTTTCTTTCACAAATCTTCCTGAAGGTATATATTTTCTGTATGCTGAGGCGTCCGGGTATATCATAAAAAAATCTCCACGTGATAGAAAGAAGGTGGTTTTAAAAATAGGAGAAGCAACGCCATTTGTAGTCATCAACTTATATCGTGGTGGTTCGGTGAGTGGAGTGGTATACAACAAAAATCGCCAACCCATAGATTTTGCGTATGTTCGTGCGTTTCAACCTCCGGGTGCACGTGGAAGAGTTAATACTAAAAACTTACAGGCAATTACCAGTGTGGGTGGCACATTCAAGATGGAAGGAATAGACGTCTCATCAGCGATAGAACTGGTACTCAGAGCCAGCGCTGATGGTTATGCAGACGGTATAAGCGAGCCAATTTTACTAACTCCGAGTATGCCAGATGCAACCACCCAGATTGTGCTTGGCGAAGGTGCCGCCATTAAGGGAAAGGTACTTGAAGGTTCCTCAGAAGGACCTCCGGTCTCAGACGTTAAGGTCACTCTATATAATCGGAAGTTTGCAGGAGACCGTTATTATAAGAAGCCAGTCACCTGGACTGATGGTAACGGGAATTTTTATTTTTATGGAGTCTCACCCGGCAGGGTGTCGTTATCAGCGCAGAAATATGGCTATGTAAATGCAGGTGCTTCTGTTAAGATAAACGAGGGAGAGACAAAAGAAGTCCAGATTATAATGCAACCTGGTATGAGTATTGCGGGGTATGTGGTGGACGATTTTGGACGCCCACTTGAGGGCGCCCGGGTATACGCACGTCCACAGCACGGTGCTAAGGGTTCCGGGAGTGGAAAAACTAATTCAATGGGTAGATTTGTCATCACTAAAATTGGAAAAGGGCTTTACACCCTGAATGCAAATTTTAGCAAGACCACACCTCAGGGACGCCAGAGCTATAGACGGCGTTTGCGAAATGTTCCTTCAGGTACCGATAACGCGGTTATTGTGTTTCCAATCAATGCAGAGATTACGGGCAGGGTATATGATTCAGCCACCAATGAGCCAATAGAGGGGTTCTCAGTCAGTGGTTCTGGCAAAGCTGAGCTTGACGATGAAGGACATACAACGGGTTTTAGCATCGCATATAAACGATATGTGCAGACAAGCGGTGAGTTCCAGTGTTCATCTCTCCCAACAGGTGAATATACTCTGAGGTTTAGTGCACCCGGATATGTGACCAAGACGATGCCAAAAATTAAAATTACTTCTCCTGAGAAAATAGATATTGGTACTATATTACTCTCCCAGGGCGGAACGATTGAGGCAACCCTGTTCTCTGATACAACAGAGGAACCAGTGAGTGGTGTGAGTGGGAAACTTGACAAAGGGCTGTCGCGCTATGCGCGTTCAAACGCAGATGGGTTAATTCGGTTTAATAATCTTGCGGATGGGATTTATAACCTCACTCTTACTCATAGACATTATATAACAAAAGTAATTCCCAATATTACGGTCACTGCAGGAGAAGTTACTGACCTCGGCGACATATTCCTTGAAGCAGGTGCTACAATTGATGGCAAGGTCAAAGATGCCGAAGACAAACCAATAAGAGGCGTACAGATTACTGTCCGTTCCCCTGAAAAGACGCATAAAACAAGTACAGATAAATTCGGGTATTATCTTGTAGATGGGGTTAAACAGGGAAATGTAGAAGTAACTGCACAAACTATGGTTGAAGGGCAGAACGTAATGAAATCCAAGGTTCTTGATGTTGCTCCAGATGTTCATTACGAAGTGAACTTTATTTTTGACTATTCGTATACGCTTCGCGGTGTATTGGATGCAACGCAATTCGGTTTGTCACAACCAAAGGTCTATATCTACGAAATAAACGAAAATAATGAAATCAGTGAAGCGCGTAAACGTGTAATTACCCCGGGAGCTGACCTGAGTTTTGAAGCTCAAAACTTACTTCAGGGTCGGTATTTCATCATAGCCACCGCAAAACCCATTCAGACAGTAGCCCCGCCTCAGGTCACGCTTTCTAAGACCAGATGTTATGCTCTGGCTGACCTCACAATAGTCCATGAACAGAATCTCATCCTTTATTTTCACGCTGGACTGGTCAGTGGAGAAATACTTGACCAGGATACAGGTGAACCAGTATCAGCGCTGTCGGTGGTTCTTGAGCGAGAACCTGAAGTCAGAGTATCTACTCCAGCTACACTGGATAAATTTACTTTTTCCACAAAAACTGGAGAAGATGGCAAGTTTATGTTCTTTCCGCTTCCTGAGGGTTATTATAATCTTTATGTAGAATCAGAATTCATTCAGCGACTTGTTCTTGGTGAAGACCAGCACATCATTGATATTAATATCATTCACCAGCAATGAGATATATCTCATAACTTCATTCATTCTTTGAGTTGCGGGAAACAGAGTTATTTTTGCTCGTAGATTTTCAGTATGCTGGCTCGTTCCGCGAAATAAATCTGCTCTTGATACTATTACTCGTCCTTCTTTACAATTTTACTCACGACATCTTACAATTCTCTTGGGCTATTAACAAAAAAATGTGTCATCTCTGAGACGTGTTCAGAATATGGGCAATTTAAAGTTATATATTAATCCCAATAGAAAACCTTTCGTAGACTATGTTCTTAATAGATGTCTGGGTTTCATTCAGGAGGGTGAGTTTGAGGGTTTTATGGTAGTAGTGCCCACACATCGCTGGGCGCAATCTTTTAGACAATTATTGCTGGAACGTGCTCCTGCCCAATTCACTGCCACGCCATTAGTTTTCGGCTACCATCAAGCGATAGATTTTTTATATCGCCGATTAATTGATTCACCAGATATTGAGATTTCAAGGACAGAACGAATTCTGCTTGGGTTTACAATATTAAAAGAGCTTTATGCAGAAATTCAGGAGAGAAATCCTCAATTGCTCCGTATTCCTCTGGTAAAGCTTGCAGAAGCACTTGAAGAAACAGTAGATAAGCTTAAGAATAGCAATCAAAATTATGACACAATTGCAGAGACTCTTAAGATTGATTTGTCTGCCCCTGAGAATACAAAAGTCTATCTGCTTTGTCGATTTTTACAGGAGTATCAATCAAGGCTTCACGCAGGAGGCTATGTAGATTTCCCTGATAAAGTATCCGCTATCACCAATATTCTTAAGACGAATAAGCAGGCTTTTAAGAGCCGTTTTCCTCATCTTGAATTTCTTACCATATTTGGTTTCGACCTTTTTTCGCAAAATATGTATACTCTTATTAAAGAGCTTATAGCTCACGTGCCAGAACTCGCCATCTTGCTGGAGTATGATAAGACTCGTCCGTGGATATTTGAGCATCTCAGCGAGCCTGAACGCTATTTTTCCACATTGGCGTCTGAAGTGATTGTTGAATCAGCGGGTCCAACGGAAGACCTCCCCGGGAAAATCAGCTATTTCTTTTACCGAGAGCCTCAGAACGTGGGATTCACTGATAGGGTAGAAAAGCCCTTTATCGGTTTAATTGAAGGCAAAAATCCCGCCGATGAAATTGATAAAATCTGCCGCTGGTTAAAGCACCTGATTTTGCACAATCCGAATGTAAAGGTAGAAGATATTTGTCTTTGTTTCCCCAAGCTTGAGGATTATCTGTCTATTATTCATCGCATTCTTCCGCGATACGGATTACCATACAGGGTTTCACTCCCGGAACCATTTTCCCGAAGTCTATTTTCACGCACAATAATGGCACTGGTAAATGTAGTTGCCAGTAATTATGAACGGCGTGCAGTGATTCAGTTTTTGCAGAGCCCGTATATAGCATCTCCGTCGTTTGCGGAGTGTAACGATACGTTCAGAATACATACAGGGCTTCTCACAGAGATTGCAAACATCCAGCGTGTGGTTGATGGCAAAGACTCCTGGTTTAATGCCCTTAAAAAAGAGGAACAGACCCTGTGGCGGTGGAGCAAGGAGAGCATTGATGAGCCTGAATCTGGTGAGGAGTTTGAGAACGGATTCCTTTCGCCAGAAAGAGCTCAGGAACGCCTTAACGCATTAAGCAAAATCAGAGATACATTGAGCTATTTATTTAGCCGACTTACTGCTCTTGAACAGCCGCAGACAATTGCTGAATTCTCGGAGAATCTACGGAAGATTGTTGAGGACCTGAAACTGGAAGAATGTATACGTGGTTACTGGCGTAAGTATCTGAAGAGACAAAATGGAGACGGGGCAGATTCTGAACTTATTGTTCGAGAGCTCTCTGCAATAGAACAGTTTGGGAGTGTGCTGGGATTATTGAGTAAAACTTCAAGGAGTTTTGCACCTGAGTTACGACTGAGTATACGAGAGTTCTCCCAGTTATTAAATGTGGTATTCAATTGCATATCGTTAAGTCCTGTACCTCAGAGGCGTGGGGCAGTGCAGGTGCTTGGGAAACTTGAACCACGTGGTGTTGAGTTTGACTACATAATTTTTGCCGGGTTGCACGATAAGGCGTTTCCCCGACCAATACAACCTGATGTCATTCTCAACGAAGACCAGCGTAATCTACTCCATATAATTCCAAAAGGGGAACACATACTCTCAAAGGATTTATTTATCTTCTATTGTTATCTCAATCAGGCTCGGAAAAAGTTTATTTGCTCATATCCTCAGAGCAGTGACGAAAAACTATTGTTGCCTTCAATTGTTATAAATGAGCTCGGACGTATCGCTGATGTGGAGAGGATTTCTCTACCAGCGGAAACAGAGATGTATACACTCCAGGGTCTGCATAAACAATTCGGCAAATTTATACGTCCACGCCTGGCAGATATATCAGATGTATCAGAGGAAAATTTAACGACCAGAATTGACACACTGGATATGTCAATCTTTCCAGATGATATACGTGCACATTTAAAAAATGCGTTGCGTATGACCTTTTCACGGAATTACCTGCCGCAGTTCACTGAGTTTGAGGGCGTGCTCAACAGTGCTGAACTGAAACAGACACTGGAGGCTTATGCTAAGGGAGTATTTTCAGTTTCACAGCTGGAGCAATACGGAAGATGCCCATTTGTGTTTTTTTGTTTGCGACTTCTGGGGATTGAGCAGTTGGCTGAGTTTGAGGAGGAATTCCCTCCATTAGAACGCGGGAAAATGATACACCGAATTCTCTATCGGTTTTATGCTGAGTTGAAATCACGGAATCAGATACCCATTGATTCAGAATCAAAAGCGGAGAGTGCACTCAGAGAACTCAGGAGAATTGCTGAAGAAGAACTTGAGCGAGAGGATTATTCCGGGGTTTTCTGGGAGATAGAAAAGGAAAATATTCTCGGAAATGATTCAGAACATCTTGATGGGTTGCTCAAGGCGTTTATAAATCTTGAAAGAAAACGATATAAGAAGGGTGAAGGGGCAAGTTTTATCCCATCTTTTTTTGAGGTATCATTTGGGAAAGTGCCGGGAGGACGTGAGGATGATGGTATCTCTGTGGAGACTCCTTATATAATTGAACAGGATAACATAAGAGTCGCACTACGGGGTCGCATTGATAGAATTGATGTAGCTGATGATGAGTTTATTATTTTTGATTACAAGACCTCCGGGTCTAAGCCGCCCGGGCTGAAGGAGCTGGAGAAAGGTATTGCTCTCCAGTTGCCTATTTATATGCTGGCAGGACAGGACTTAATGCAGAAAATGACTGGCAGGGCATTAAAGTGCATTGGCTCGCTTTATTATCATACACGCGATGAGGCAACCTGTGAGATAGATAACTTTCTTTCGTTCAAAGATAAAACAAAAATCATTAAGAGTATTACAGGAAGAGGAAGCGAAAGAAAAGGATTTTCAGATGAAGTAAACAAATGGCTGGAGATTGCTAAACAATATGTGATGGATTACGTCAGCAAAATTCGGAATGGCTTTTTTGCGGTTCGGGATATTGATTTGTATCTCAGATGCAAGAACTGTGCATTTAACCGAATCTGTCGTGGTGATTTTATTCTTATTAGAGCAATAAAACGCAATGACAATCAACATACATAGATGGCAACGCCTGGCAGAGAAACTCGCTCGCCGGAGTACCCTGAACCAGGAGCAATGCAGGGCATTGATGTCAACTCATAGCGTCTCAGTAGTTGCGGCAGCTGGCTCCGGAAAAACTCGTGTGCTTATCACCAGATATTTGCTCCATTTACTGGCTGAAGATACATTAAAGCCGAATAGGATTGTGGCAATAACATTTACGGAAAATGCTTCAGCTGAGATGCGCAAACGTATTCGTGAGTTCATTGATGTACTTCTGAAGGATGCTGAGTTTCAAGACTACCATCTTAGATTAAGTGAGATTCAGTTATGGTTATCGCTCGCACAAATTAATACGATTCATTCTTTTTGTCAGAGTATCTTGAGTGAGTATCCGCTGGAGGTAGAGTTAGCACCCGGTTTTGCCATTATTGAACAAACTGCTCAGCACATCCATTTTACTGAGCTGGTGGAGATGGTATTGCGAGAAATTAATGAGCAAGCCATTGAAGGACTAAGTGCGGATGATTGCCTTTTTCTTGCACGTCATCTCAGTCGTAAACGAGTAGGGGAGATATTACTGAAGATTTTGCAACATCGCCTTAAACTCGCTGAAGCCATTCAAAGGGCTGAGATGCTGAGCATTGAGGTAGTTGTAAGGCAACGTGCAACCAAGGATAAAGTTGACCCGGCAATAGAGCACCGCATAACACAGCTCGTTGCCCGTGTTGTTAAAAATGCTTTGCAAAAATATAGCGAGCAAAAATCGCAGGAGATTGTTCTGGATTTTGATGACCTGTTGAGTAAATGTGCCTTTCTGCTGAAAGAGAACAACGAGATTCGTACAACACTTGCTGAAAAGTTTCGGTATTTTCTAATTGACGAGTTTCAGGACACCAATCCAGTGCAATGGGAGATTGTCAGGGCTCTGAGTAGCGACGGCGATGGGGCACTCCAACCGGGGAAAATTTTTATTGTCGGCGACCCCAAACAATCAATTTATGGTTTTCGGGATGCAGATGTAAGAATTTTTAATACTGCGTGTCAGGAGATTGCTCATCAGACGCAGAACCAACCAGAACAGAACACAACTCAGATTCTGATGAATAAAAATTATCGGGCACGTCGGTGTCTGATTGATTTTACCAATTTTGTTTTTTCCAGGGTTATGGCGAAAAGCGAAGAACCAGCTCTTCCCACTTATGAAGTGGAATATCAGCCACTTGAATATGCACTACAGGAGAAAGATACATTTCCCGGTAGAGTAGAGTTTTTACTGGAAGTAATCCATAAAGGAAAGGCAACCAATGAGCAGAATAATGAGTATATTCAGCAGGCGGAGCTCGTTGCCAGATGGATTAAGCAAATAGTAGCCGGAGAAAATGCAAAAAGACAATATGACTATAAAGATATTGCAATTTTACTGCGCTGGACTACTCACCTGCTTGAGCTGGAGTCAACATTGCGCAGTCATAATATTCCATACGTTACGCTCGGTGGGATAGGCTTTTATCGGCGTCAGGAGATATGGGACGTCTATAATATGCTTTCATTTCTGGTTAACCAGGATGACGATATTTCACTGGTAGGGGTATTGCGTTCGCCATTTTTTGCTTTCTCCGATAATCTACTCCTCAAGGTTACTCAGAAATGTGGGAAAGAAAAATCGTTCTGGGAACGATTGAATACATTTGAGAAATCATTGCCTGAGCCGACACTTAGTCCAGATGAAGAATATGCCGTTCATTTTGCTGTTAGCACGCTGAATGAACTGATAGAGAAGGCAGGTCAGACCGACGTGGTCTCATTAATAGAAGAAATACTTGAACGCACAGGGTATCTAATCAGTCTAATGAGTATGCGTAACGGAAAGTATATGGTTTCAAACATTGAGAAGATGCTTGGCATTGCACAGGGCTCGGACTCTCTGGCTGAGTTTGTGATGAAGTTAAACCTGTTTATTGAGCAAAAGGTGCGAGAAAGCGAGGCGCAACCAGAACTGACAGAAGAGAACGCTGTAAAAATTATGACCATCCATTGCGCAAAAGGGCTGGAGTTTCCGGTGGTCATACTCCCGTTCTTAAACCAGAAATTATCCACTCCACAAAGAGACATTGCGTATATTGACCGGGAGTTGTTTGCCGGGTTTAGAGTACGTAATCCAGCGAATAAAATGAAATATGAGGAGACCTCTTTTCTGCGTTTGATAAGGAGCAGGGCTCAGGAGCTGACGTTTGCGGAGGAGAAGCGTCTGCTCTATGTGGGAGTTACCAGGGCAAAGGACTGGCTGGTGTTGTGCAGTTCACTGGAATCTAAAGAGACCGAGATGTCACGCGACAAAATAAAAGCGCCTTTTGACTGGCTCAGTCAGGCATTGGGACTTACTGGTGACGCATTACATCAGGGGAAAATAACATTCAGCACTGATGGAAGGGAATGGGAAATCCCCATACATACTCACATTGAACCCTTAGAGGTAGTTGCGGAATCAGGAGCAGAACAGATAGAAGAGCCGAGAATTACACGTGAACAAATAGAACAATGTCTGTCGCCAGTATCATCAGAGTTGAAAGAGATTCATATAAATGTAACCGATATTGAGCAATTGACAAAAGAGCCTGAGCAGGTACGAGAAAGAAAACTCCATCCAGATAAAGAGATGCTCAGAGAAAAACTTTTAACCGAACCAAATCGCCAAAGAGATATAGCACTCCTGAGAGGAACACTGGTGCATAATTGTCTGGAGCTGGGAATGGTGAATCCTCAGCTGGATGTTCAAAAAGTTGTGATGAACGAATTGCGTAAACATCACGAGTTATCAGAGCCTGAACAAAATGCATTGGCAGAGTCAGTGTTTTCCCTGGTTCAGAATGCATTTGAGAACGAAACCCTCAGGAGTGTTCGGGATAAAAAAGAAAAGTATGTAGAACTGCCTTTTCAGTTCAGCCTCTCCGAAAATATTATAATCAGTGGTAAGATTGACCTTCTCTGGCAGGGTGAGGATGGGGTGTGGCAAATATTAGACTATAAAACTGACCCTAAAACGCAGATAGGTGACTCGGTCAAAGACTATGCCGACAGAAATTACCGAATGCAGGTACTGTGTTATGCAATGTTTCTGCAGAAGGCGTTTCCTTCACAGGAGAAGTATCCAACCGCCATTTATTTCATAGAACCAAACGAGATGGTGGAGTATACATTTACCGACACATACATAGAGCAGGAATCAAGGGAGCTCGCAGAAAGAATCTCAAAAATGTTTAATCTGAGATAGTGTGGGAAATCTCCTGCGTCCACTGCAGAGACGTGGATAATCTGTTCATAAAAGGAAATGGCAAAAGGGTAGGGGAGACGTGGTTATGGGACAGGGTGAATCAAGGCGTTGTTGAGGAATTTAGAGTTCTAAAATGGATTTAAGTCTCCGTCTCAAGACTTTTAATGCCTGAGAGTGTATTTGAGATACTCGCGATTCAGTTATATTCAATATCTTCCCAATTTTTTTCATATTGTACTCTTTGAAATAATAAAGATAAAGAACGGTTCGGGATTTATAGGGTAGTTTTTCAATCTCTTTAGCGAGAATATTTCTTAAATTCTTGCGGTCAATAAAAGTAGCAGGGTGTTTTTGTCTGGTGTCCGGGATGGTCTCCAATAATGTTCTGGAATCTCCGCGTGAATCTTCCCAGTAGGTGTTCTCCAGGCTAATCGGGAAGAAACGTTCAAATTCACCAACGAGGCGGTAATATGAGTCAAGTGGGATGTTAAGAAATTCAGTTATCTGGTAAGAAGTAGCGGGAGTACCATTGTTTTGAGCAATAGTATAAGAAGCCTGGTCAATTAGAGAAGCCTTTTGTCGAAGACTCCGCGGTACCCAGTCCAGTGCCCTGAGACTATCAAGAATAGAACCCCGAATGCGATGCTCAGCATAGGTTTTGAATTGAACTTTTTTCTTAGGGTCAAATTTGTCAATTGCATCAATCAACCCCAGCACGCCTGCTTCAAAGAGGTCATCTTCTTCCACGGACGGCGGAAGTCGACGTGCAATTCGATGAGCAATATACCGCACAAGCGAGAGATGTTCGGTTATCATCTGTTCGCGGTGTGCGGCAAAAGAATTGGTGTCTTGTCCAGACATTGATGTTCTCTTAGTTGTAGCAACCCTCATGATGTCTCCTTCGGATGCGCAAAGTCTTATTAATTAAATAGTCATCAAGAAATGTGCCACTTAGCGGGCTTCGAGACAAAAAAGAAGAAAATATATGGAGCGACAAAAATTTACTGAAATAACGAGACTTATTAGTATTAAGTTTAAATTTTAAATACAGGAGAGATTTAAGTCGTCGGTTATGAGCAGGTGGTCAGCCGTCAAAATCTTGACCTTTTGTCATTATTCTGACACCACTCCCATTGTTTTTATACTTGCTTTTGCTCCACCTATCCATTACCACTATCAATTGTATTTTTTTAGGAGGACTTAATTATGAGTAGAGCCTGTAAACAAAAAAGAATATGGCAACTGGTATTTATTTTTGCTGTTGGGATTTTAGTTAATGCAAATAGTTTAGAGACAAAGGTAGTAGTGGATTTTACCCGAGCGGACGCAATGGTAAATCGGGGGCTGTTCAGTTATCAGGGATTTATGCAGATTAGAGAGAGTGGCGACCCTTTTGGGCTTGATACTTTCAAGCTGGTTAATCCTGCGGACACAGACACCAGACTGGAAATCTGGATTAATCGGATGGAACCTGAGAACGATGACAACGACCCGCATCATTTTAACTGGGAAAAATTCTACCCAGAAAAAATGATACGGTTCATAGATGATGGGAGCAAATTTCTAAATGAGGTGGAGGAGCTGGGGATGGAGCCTTTGCTATTATTGTGCTACACTGTGGATTGGCTTCGTGACCCCAAAGACCCTGAAGTCCCGGTTCGTGACATAGATGAGTGGGTAGAATATGCCTGTGCGGTGGTGGAAAGCATTAATAAATCAGGCAATGAATACAGGTTACGAGCCCGGCTTGTAGAGGTCTGGAATGAGCCGAATTTAAAGATGTTCTGGACTGGCTCAGAGAAGTTGTATATGGATTTATTCAATGCCACTGCAGAGAGAATCCACAAAAATTATCCAGGTGTTCTGGTAGGCGGTCCTGCACTGACGCGTATTCCACAATGTCAGCCTGAGAAGTGGATGAAGGATTTTCTTAAGTCCTGCGGGAAAAATGCTGATTTCATCTCGTATCATACTTATGGGGAGTCGGTAGAGAAGATTATTAGCGATATAAAAAAGTGGGCTGAGGAGTTCCGAAAAATCCCCGGCAAAGAAAACGGCAAGGTAATGATTACTGAAGCAGACAACTGGCGCTTCACTCATCATAGCTGGGATAAGATTAAGTATATGATAGATAGGCAGATGGCTCTGATAGATATACAGGACCTAATGTGGAGTTTTCACCATTTTTGTGTGATGGCATATAGAGAAAGCGGGAATTATGAGTTTGGTATAGTATATCCGGATGGGGCAATTATTGAGGGTACGTTCTGGCCGTTCTGGCTTTTTCGCAACCACATCGGAGAGCAATGCTATGTGTACGTGGATAATTCAGTCAGTCCATATCTCCGATGTGTTGCGTCACGATATTCTACCCCGGATGGAGCAATGAAAAACATTGTTCTCTATAATAAAGGGACGCAGAGGGTTTCAATCCCGATGATGGTGTTTCTGCCTGATGAAAAAGACTTAATTCTCCTGTATAGTAAAGTCACCAAGAATTATCGCGGATTGGAAAAGGTCGAGAAGACACGTCCCGGCAGGAATAACCGATTATCAATGAGAGTGGAGTTAGAGGCAGGGGAAGGACTTGCACTGACGTTTGTTGAGCCGAATAGACCTGTTTTTGTAAACAATGATTTGAATTATCAGATGCGCCCATATCTGGAGTTGAGACCCGTGCGGAATGAGATAAACATTGGCGATACTTTCACGCTACGCGCAAGAGTCTTGAATACTTTATTGAATCCGATACACGGTGAACTCCGGATAATGAGGCTACCAGAGAGCTGGAAGGTACAGACAAAAGGAAACACCAGGATTGAGGGTTTGCCATTTGGCAAAGAACAGAGTTGTGAGTTTCGGATTCAAGCGACCGCACCAGTGGCAGGTGAAGTAATTGCACCTTATTTAGTACTGGTCTCAGATAAAGAGGTTTCAGAGCAGACGGGCATTGCGCTTCCGCACAGTATACCAGTTCATATAACGGTCAAAAACCCGATTCGCCTGCAATCAAATCCAGCACCGATTGAGGCAGTGCCGGGCGAGACAAATACCGCTGGTCTATTAATTGTCAATCAAACCAGAACACAGCTAAATGGAACGGTGGAGATTAGATTGCCGACGGGGCTTAAGGCGACGATTAAGCAAAAGACATTTGTGGTAAAGCCTAAAAACTATGTCCGCAAAACATTTGATTTTAAAATCCCCAAGAACACCACCCCTGGTCTGAGAAAAGGTATGTTTATCGTCAGGCTGGGAGGGTATGAATATCCAACAGAATTTGAGATAAAGGTTCATAGCAAGGCGCTGGCAAAGACCGCATTGCCCGTGAACCTCAAAGCATACTTTAATTTTGATTCAGTGGCATACTATGACAATCGGCTGGATTACGACAGGAATAAAATGGGAGAGTTCGTATTCCCGGCGGATTTTATTCCCAGTGGACGAGTAGTGAGGATGTTTGGAGTTCCATTTGATTTCCCCGCGCTGGATGACGGGAAGAAAAATTGTGTATTGCCACAGGGACAAAAAATTCCTGTGCCCAGGGGACACTATGATGCAGTAGCTTTTATCGGGTTCGGACACGATGGAAAACACCCAGGCGTCTGGAGCCTGATATATTCAGATGGTTCTGAACAACCAATAAACTCGGAAATTCCAGAGTGGTGTACCCCGCCGCCAGCAGGTATGCGCTGGGTAATGAACTGTCCGTATAGATATATAGCCACCGGACCCGCAGAGCCGGCGTGTCAACTCTTTTACTGGGAGATACCTGTAAATCCGAAAAAGGAGTTGAACGCTATCAGGCTCCCCGTTATGAAAAATGCTTACATTTTTTGTATCACTGTTTTACAAAAATGAGATGCGATGAGGTGCTCATTAATGCACAGGAGAATAGAGGACATAATAACCAAAAAACTCCGGAGTCACCAGGGGTTACTCAATGAGACTTTGTGGAATCAGGTCGGTAAGGCAACGGAACAGATTATCAACTCGCTCACGACTGGAAAAAAGATACTGGTGTGCGGAAATGGAGGTAGTGCAGCGGATGCACAGCATTTTGTTGCGGAGCTTGTTGTGAGATTTCAGCGTGAGCGCCGTCCACTCCCTGCGCTCGCTCTCCACACCAATACCTCAGTGCTTACCGCTACTGCTAACGATTATGATTTCACGCAGGTATTTTCACGTCAGGTAGAAGCACTTGGCGAAAAAGGCGATGTGCTTATTGGTATCTCTACCAGTGGGGAGTCAGCAAATATATTGTCAGCAGTCACCGTTGCTAAGGAAAAAGGAATAGTAACCATCGGGCTTACGGGCGGTGGGGATAATCAATTAGCGGAGAACTCTGACTATCCCATCCAGGCACCCGGAGATAATACCGCAGAAATTCAGGAATGCCATATCATTATCCTGCATACTATATGTCAGATTATTGAAGAAGAACTCTTTGAGCAGTAAGAAATATACTTCCTCCATAGAGTTGTGAAGTACCCTAAGATAGTCCTCCTAAACACATTTATATATTTCGAGAGCATTCGTGTACATTCGTGGTTAGAAAATTGGTTCATCACGAATTTGCGAGTTAGGGCGTAGAGATAATATAGCGCTGGAATAATCACTATATTAAACGCAGCGAACTGTGTGGTAT
>JAGHBZ010000180.1 GCA_021160705.1 Candidatus Sumerlaeota bacterium | reverse complement strand
GTTGAGAAGGTATTTTATTTTTGTTTTCCGTTGTTTATTGAACACGGGGTGAGCAACTGGGGTATCTTTGAAATTGATAAAAATCGGTGGCAACCTAAACCAGCATACGCCGCACTCAGTAATCTGATAAATACATTAAACGGGTTAGTATTTGTCGGCAGGTATAAGGGTAAGGAAAGCTTGGATAATGTGACTTCTCTTGTGTTTAGAAATGCGGAACGAATAGTAATGGTCAGCTGGTCAGATATTCCATCAACACAAAATCTAAATCTGCAATTAGCGTTTGACACACCAACGAGCGTAACGTTGCGAACCCTCTACGGCAGGGAAAGAACAATCTGCATTTCACGGTCCAAAAAGATACTGATAACACCTGAACCACTTTTTGTTATTTTTGCGCAACCTGATGCGATTCCCCAAAAGACGATTGAGCACACTTTAACCCAGAACTGGCTACAAGCCAAAAAATCAGTACCATCGTCTTCGCTTCTACGGGAGGTATGGCTATCAATACGCCATCAACCCGAACCTCTCACTTATTCTACAACCAGAATTAGCGGGATTCTCAGGGCATATTCAGTGTTAGAGAAACCAGTAACAGGGGAAATCGTACTCAGGGCAGAATATAGCGGCTCACAATTTCAGGAAATCCTGCGACAGGACGTTCGCATTATGCCGAAAAAAGAACTGAGTCTTAAATGGCACTTCGGGTTAGATAAGCGACTAAAACAAACCCTGATGTCGCAAAACCAGGAGATATGTCTGGTAGCACAATTTTTTAAGACCGATTCTTCGCTACGTTCTTCCCCGGTTAAACGCTATTTAAAATTTACGCAACCTGTTAAATGGCTAAATCCATCTTTCCTTGATGAAACGACCACAGGCGCATTGCTATCATTAAGGTTTCAATGGCGTGGCGATGTGAACACCAGTGCAGTCTTGAGTATCTCGGCTAAATCCAGGAACTATCTACTTGATACCCCTGAAAGAACAATTTTGCATTTAAAAAAGGATTCTGAGGTTTACGAAATTCCCATTTCTTTGAAGCGGCTCACTTCTCAGAGAGTATCTTATGGCTACGAATATTTAGATGCGAACTTATCAATTAACCATTTTATCTCCCATAAACGAATACCATTGGAATCGAGACATATACTTCAGCGATTCACGCCAATTAATATTGATGGCAAAATTGGTAACTGGGTAAATTATCCTTTTTATTACGTTGGTGGCAGAGACCATATTGTTCACGGGAGCGATGAGTATGAAGGCGAGAAGGACATTTCTGCACAATTCAGTCTTTGCTGGGATGAGAAGGCACTGTATTTATTTGTGGATGTAATGGACGAAGCACTTCTTAATCCTTTCCGGGAAGAAACCCCCTGGACAGGCGACGCAATTGAGTTGTTTCTTGATTGTCGTTCAGCAAAACAGTTGGGTAAACCCTCTTATGATGATAAAGTATTTCAGGTATTTTTTGTTCCTCCGGATGAAAACTATCCGCAGCCATTTTTTCGCATCTGGCAACCGAAAAATACCACCTGGGGCGGGCTTCAATATAAGTTTCAAGTGTCCGATGGAAAAGGCTATACTCTGGAGGCAAAACTACCCTGGGAAGATTTAGGGATAGAACCTCCGAGCACTAACCGTATGCTGGGATTCGAGCTAACGCTGGATGATATTGACCCGGGAGATTATGAGCACAAACAATTAGTCTGGCGCGGTGGCGCAAATAACTGGCGTGACCCTTCTCTCTTTTCTTTGCTCCGACTTACCAAATCTGCTAACCTCCAATAACATACCCGCTATTTACCTGAGTGTGTATAATCTGAGTTAATCCACAGACGTTTATATTGAACGTCTATATTTTTAGGGTAGGGGAGTTCTATTATCAGCATCGTGATTCACCCAGAGCGTAGCGTAATGGTACCTTAATCATTTAGGTAAAGAACAGATAATAATTAAAAGCCTTCGCTTCTTGATGAGAATTAAATTTAAAACACGGGGTTTAAAGAAGGAAACCAGGCTCTCAATTATTATCTCCATCTTACCTGAGGATTGAGATTAAAAATATATCAGAACGCTGGATTCGTCTAACGTACCACAAAAAATCGTGATGAACCATAATAAGAAAACGCACCATCTCTGGAGTAGCGACCCGCTATGAAAAAGTTCCGCACTTTCCGAATAGAAAATGTTTTAAAATGCCAGGAGAAATAGGCTGAGATAGAGTTTCTCCAGGGCTACTGGACGAATACCACAGGTTTCTATACCATTGAAAGGAAAGCCTCTTCCCACTAAATTCAGGACATAAATAGGTTGATTATCTTATTGGAGTATAATATACTTATCAGTGTTGTGATTTCCTTCTAAGATGAGGCGGGTATGCAGATTCATTTATATAATGAAAAAGGTGAAGCAGTTAAAGAGTTTAACCTTTCCAGTGGTAAAATCTATAATTTTGGTATCAATCAAAAAGAGAAGACTTTTGGTATCCTCACTAGTGACGATGAGGGGAGAATTTTATTTAAATTAGCCGTTGATGATGACACAAGAGGCGAGATTCTGGATGCAGGATGCGACGACGCCCTGCTTGTCAATAACAAGCCAGTCAACCGCTCGGCTGTGAAACTAAATGATGAGATTTTAGCTGATAATCATTTATTGCGCATTGGTAAACCCGTTAAACTGCAAAATTATTTTTTCATTGAAGCGAAAAACCACGAAGAACCAATTGTCGTCAGCGAACAGGCAGAAGAAAACATAGTTATTAGCTCCATTCTGCCAATGCAAGACCAGCCCGTCTCGGTAAGCGACCAGCTGGAGGCTGACTCTTATAGTCAGGAGAAGATGCATCAACAGCTGGGTTCGCTCCTTGATGTTACTCGTGAGCTTAACAATACCTTCAACCTTGAACGCCTGGTAGACAAGATTATTGATTATGTGTTTCAAGTGATGCTCATAGACCGTGTAGCAGTGATTATTTACAAACCGAAAGAGGGAAAGAAACAGCATTTAATCTCCCGGGCAGCCTGTCGACGTGGACTGAAATGCACCAACGTTGCAATCAGCAAGACCATTTTGAACGCTGTTCTCAGGGATAAAGTTGCTGTGGCTACCTCCAACGCAATGGAAGACCCAAGATTCAGGAGTCAGGATAGTGTGATGGAACAGCAGATTCGGTCTGCCATCTGTTTGCCATTTCTTCATCAGAATCTCCTGCTGGGTGCAATTTATGCAGATTCATTGAATCCAGCTGTGAAATTCTCTACCCAGGACCTTCAATTTCTAAGCATTCTGGGCAACCTGACTTCTATTGCCATTAAGAACGCATTGCGCTTCAGTGAAATGGAACTGGAGCTGCAGGGCTGGAAGTCAGGTGTTCCCATTGATAAGCTCATCATTGGAAATTCTTCAAAAAGCCGTGAACTTTATGCTCTTATTCGTCGGGTCGCCACAAGCAATGTTACTGTGCTCCTAATGGGCGAGACCGGCACCGGGAAAGAGCTCTGTGCTCGTGCAATACATCAACTCAGTGCTCGGCGTTCCAAACCATTCATTGCTGTTAATTGTGCAACAATACCTGAGAATCTTCTGGAAAGCGAGATGTTTGGATATGAGAAAGGTGCGTTTACCGGTGCCACAGCACGGAAACTGGGCAAATTTGAGCTGGCTGAGGGTGGCACTATTTTTCTTGATGAAATAAGTGAAATCCCTTTTGAGTTGCAGTCGAAACTTTTAAGAGTGTTGCAAGAGGGAGAATTTGAAAGGCTTGGCAGTCCAAAAACAATAAAAGTGGACGTTAGGATTATTGCAGCTAC
>JAGHBZ010000331.1 GCA_021160705.1 Candidatus Sumerlaeota bacterium | reverse complement strand
GTGTAATCCGAAATTTATTCATATCAATTCAACCGTGTCAGAGGAATGAAAAAAAATTTGGGGTCTGGGTTAGAATGAAAGCTTATTTCTTTTCCTAAAGATTCTCAGGAAGACAAAGATAAATTAGTTGCAGGTATAGGTGTTGCGCACTAAAAATAATATTTAAAGATACCAGGAGGTGTGACTAAAGTGTTCAGATACCGAGATTATGTTATACTAATTATAGTGTTAATTATTTTTCTGATGAGTGCCTGTGCCTGGCGCGCTACGGATAGGTGCTGGATTGATGACCAGCGGTATAAACAGGTTAGGGAACTTTACCTTGAGACCGCTTCTTTAGAGATTGTCAGGCAGACACTCAAGGATAATTACTGGACTACGCCAGAAATTAACGAGGCAATTTATCGGCTGAAAAAAGAGTTCCACCTCGAAAACGCTGAACAGAAACAAGCACACTAATCCCCACTCATAGCCAGAAGGGCTCATCACTATGTTGGTAAAAGCCTATGCTAAGATTAATCTTTATTTAAGGGTATTAGGCAGACGTCCTGATGGTTATCATAATATCACCACAATTTATCAGACAGTAGACCTGGCAGACAGACTGGAATTTACATTCACTTCGCCCGATGACTCATCTCTTCACTCACCTTTACTGTCACTCTCTCCTGATTCTTCGTTTGACGTCCCCACAGATGAAAGCAATCTCATCATAATAGCTGTAAAGTTTTTAGAGAAATATGCCGATACAAAATGCAAAGGGTTGAAGATAATGTTAAGCAAACAAATTCCCATAGGAGCAGGGCTTGGTGGTGGTTCAGCAGATGCTGCCGCTACACTGGTAGCGGTGAATCGCCTCTGTTCATTAGGATTAACTCAGGAGGAGCTTTCTAATATAGCCCTCTCAGTAGGTGCGGATGTCCCCTTCTTTTTACAAGGCGGCACTGCACTTGGAGAAGGGCGTGGAGAACGCCTCTCACCATTACAGAATAATTTGCAATATTATGTAGTGATAGTTTTTCCGGGGTTTTCAATCAGTACCAGAATGGCATATAATAGCCTTGAAGGGTTGAGTAGCGATGTTAAAGAAGCAGTTTGCGAGATGCAACAGATTGTCAGGGTATTAGGAGAAGGAGACGTGAACCAACTTTGTGAGTTGATTGCCAACGATTTTAGCCCGGTGTTAGAAAAGCGGTATCCGGAACTGACTAATGTGCGCGGAAGTCTGTTGAGTGCAGGGTGTAGTTCTGCAATGCTTTCAGGGTCTGGTTCTGCGGTGTTTGGTATTTGTGAGTCAAAGGAAAAAGCTGAAATTGTTAGGGCAATTATGGAAAAGAAATATCCTTATGTGTATATCTGCGAGCCTACATTGAAAGGAATTGAGATTACAGGATGATTATGAAGGAAAAAGAGCACAATGACGTTAAAAACACTAATAGGCTTCAGAACAAGAACAATCTGGTGATTACGCAGGTAAAGGTTCGACTTGTTCCCCAGGAGAGTGGACATCGACTCAAAGCCTTTGCCACCATTGTCTTTAATGATGCCCTGTTGATTGATGATATTCGGATTATTGAAGGCAAAAAACGCCTCTTTGTCGCAATGCCCAGTAGAAAAACAAAGGAAGGAAATTACGTGGACGTCGTTCATCCCATTAATTCAGACACACGACGCCTCATTGAAGAGACTATCCTTACAAATTACCACTTGATTCTCTCATCAATTAACAATGAGTAGCTGATTTCGCTTTTACCATCTCTCTTTTATTGCCCGCTTGGAAACGTGTCGGTGGTATCGAGTTTGACAGTTATACGCACTTATATTTTTACCATTTTTGCAGTAGTAGTGCCTTTATATGAGATAGGGATGGTTATTTCTTGCTGGGGTGGCATAGTTCCTTTCATTGTACCGTGGAAATTATAGGTCTGCGAAGAGTCTATAATAAGCCCTGTCTTTAAATCAATCTTCTGGATGCCGGTAATTTCGCCTGATATGTTCATTTGCAATGATAGGTTACCAAACTGAGTGGGCTTAGATTCTTCGCCGGGTTTAATGGTCATTTTTGATTCAATACTGGCAACATTGTTCTTCAACTCAACGAGCTTATATTCGGTTTTAAAACTCGTGGGAGAAATTATTTGAATCTCCTGTTCAAAATTCCAGGTATCGCCGGGTTTGACTGGATTTTCTGGGAATGTGACAAAACTCTTTGTTGAGAACTGGTTATGTTTATCTCCTATCATCTTTTGCATCATATCACGCATCTGTTTTTTCATAGCAGGTTGCTCAATGTTCATTGACTCAATAGCCTTTTCAAGTAGGGAGTCCAAACCTTTTATCTCAACTATTTTCCCGAGCGGGTTCATCTCAAACGTAATTGGTTCAGTCATCATAAAGTCGAAGACCTTCAACATTGGGTTGTCAGTAGATTGTTTTTTAGAAGAATCATATTCCAGAGTCATTTGCGGCGAGGACATCTTGAAATAAATAGAATCAAACTTGGTTTTAATCACTGCTGTCCCGTCTTTCTTGACATCCACAACTTCACATTTCACCGTTTGTTTGACAACCGTATCCATCTTTGTTTCCTCTCCCATCATAGTTTGCACCATCTGCATAGTGGTAGAGCCTTTTATGAGAAACTTATCGCCTTTGGCAAAATGATAGCGGAGTAGAACTGTCTTTTCAGCGCTGAACGTACCCAACACAATAAGACTCAGAAAAACTATACACATACCCTTTTTCAGTGTGTTTGACAATTTAATCTCCTCCTTACTTTTCTGATTTAATACAATATCTTCAAGTAAATATGAAGAAGCCATTAGTTGTCAACTGAAACATTTCGCGTTATGTCCGTTAAGTCCGTTGTGTCCGTTTGGTCGGTTTAGGTCGGTCAGTCGGTTTAAGACGGTTAGTCGGTTTATCAAGGTTCATTATCCTTATCGCCTACCATTAATCTCAAAATCTCTGAAATGTGAAAAATGAGAGCTGAGCTTCACAGGTTAACTCCTATCTCCTGGCTTCCTGGCTTCCTAATAGAAAAAAAGAATATTAATAAGGAATCCAGGAGAGCAGGAGAGGTTTGAAATAGTGCGATTCTTCGCTTCAATCAGAAAG
>JAGHBZ010000258.1 GCA_021160705.1 Candidatus Sumerlaeota bacterium | reverse complement strand
TGCACTCCGCTTATCGCCTTTCATTTTATAAAAGTCGCCAAGTGATAAATGAAGTTGCCAGTATATAGGTCCGGTTGTCTTGGTATCATCAATCATACCTTTAATAAACGCAATCCCATCATCCCATTGTTTTAACTTTTGATACGTCACCAATTTGTTGAAAAAACACATAGCCCCTTTTGGGTGAGTGAGACCGTATTTATTGATTATGGCGTCCAGATGTTTTCGGCAGGTCTCCATATCGCCACTGGCATAATTAGCTTCTGCAAGTAAGATATGGGCATCGTCAGCTGCGGGGTCATCAGGATATTTCTCAAGGATTTCCTCCAGAATAATTATCGCAGCAAGTACGTCTTTTTTCCGGAGTGCCTGTCTGGCTTCCTCCAGCTTATCCTGCGGAGTCTTTTTTGCACAGCCAATAAATAACACCACTACTATTAAGAAAAAAATACCGATTGTCTTAATTGTTTTCATCTTCTTTTCACCTTATCCAATAGAATATAAATTAAATTGAATTCCTTATCCATCCCTTTGGTCAATTAAAATCTGGTCTGGAAGATATGGAATTTTACTCCTTAACTGGAGGATATACGATGCTTGGTGCATAATGTTTCTTATCCATAAAATTATCTAATAGTGCTTCCACCTGTGGAAATATAGTAAAAAACGACTCCATTGCAGGGTGACGAACATAATATTGTTCCACAAATCCAATGGCTTTCAGCAAACCAGACCGGTCAACACTCGCCTCACCCCTGCTAACCGCACGTGCCGTAGCATACCAGCGGATTAAGGCAAAATACAACAGAATGTACCGATACGCTTTTTGCCAGCTCATTTTATCAAGCCCTTGTTTACGAAAAATAAGTTGTTTTACGTAATGAAGTAATGAATAGCGAAAAAATGGGTCATCCATCTTGAGTTTGTCGGGTCGAAAATCAGCCGGGCGAAATTTCTCTTCAATCGGGTAAATCTGATATTTCCCCAATCCAAACAGATTACTCAGATATTGCCAGAGCAGATATGCGGTAGTCCCCAGACGAGAACGCTTTTTAGTAATGGTATTGCGAAACGAAACAAGTATCCCCACATAAACTCTCTGCAATAGTGGTGCATTCAAACTCCGTTGTGCTATCTCAATGACCCTGCCAAAACGTTGCTTTCTCATTATATTTAGATACGAACGGACAATCTCGTCCTGTGAATACTCACCTTTGCCTGTTGCTTGTTTTATAAACTCAGCCAGCAGGTCAAGGTAAATATTTCCTGCTATCAGTAACGTCGGTAAGGATACCGTCTCAATAGAGAGCAACTCCAATAACCCTCTCTCAAGGTATACATAATTTTCCCAGGAGAGAGTGATTTTTCCATCAAGGCTAATCTTCTCTGGTATGGTCGTTACCTCAGGTGCCTCCTTGTACAATTCCCTTATTGCGGGCTCCAGTTGTGGTAAAGGTGTCCCTTCATTGCGTTGCACACTCAGACACGCAAAACTCGCACTCACATACACCCCCTCAGGTGTCTTTACAAAAATAAACGGGAATTGACGACAGGTCTTCGGTTTTGCGTCAGCACCAAAAAAATAGTGCAACCCACAGAGATGTTGTTTGGTTAAAAAACAGCATCTCCCCTGGGCTTGTCTGATAATCGTTCGTTCCGGGTTGACGGCACTTTTTTTAAACGGTTCATAATACCTGAGTGATGCTCTTATGCGACTGAGCTCGTAGCCCTGAATCCGCTCAGAGGATTCCTTATCCACAGAAATCTCCCAGAAATCACTGCAACAATTTGCACACTTCATACACTCATACGCTTGCTCTGCCGAACATATAAAGCGAGGTTCCTGCGCATCCCTCCTGTGTTTTTCTTTCTCATCACTCATTAGGGTGTCTGCTCAAGGTGTGTGGGTAGAAGTTCCTTTCTTAAGTATTGTCAATTTTACCTGCAGTTCTGCTACCTGGTCTTTAAGTGTCTTGTTTTCTCTCTGCAATTCTTTTACCTGATTGAATAGATATATAGAAGCACCTAACAATATAATGCTTAGAAATACAAGTACTCTATTAACGCCGGTCTTCTTCTTTTTTCGTCGTGCCACCTTTTATAACTCCTCAACTAATGTGATAGTAGTATTAATTCTGGCATTTTACATTTCAACCATCAATTTGCAAATCCCTGCACAATGACTTTAGGGATCAGACCTCATTTCCACTAAAGTTCAAGATTTGCCCAGTTGCAAGCATATCTTGGGATTAAATTTCCTTTCTGATTGAAGCGAAAAATTTCACTATCTCAGACCTTTCCTGCTCTCCTGGTCTCCTTATTAACGTTCTTTTTTCTATCAGGGAGCCAGGAAACCAGGAGATAGGAGTTAACCTGCGAAGCTCAGCTCTCATCTTCACATTTCAGGGATTTTGAGATTAGCGGAAGGCAATAAGGATGATGAACCTTAATAAACCGACTAACCGACCAAACCGACTAACCGACCTAACCCGACTAAACGGACCAAACGGACACAACGGACTTCCTTGCAACCCTAAAATATGTGATATTCTTGCTGAAGAGAAAGAAGAGGCTCTTTAATGGTACCAAAAGAATTGCATTATAATCTCTGTGACCTCTGAGTCCTCAGTGGCAAGTTATAAATTTTATTTTTCTTTTTGTGAAGATTTGTG
>JAGHBZ010000313.1 GCA_021160705.1 Candidatus Sumerlaeota bacterium | reverse complement strand
GAAAAATATTTTATTCCAGCAAGATGACATCAGCTGGGGTCCTAACTCTACATTCAAATTTCCACTCAATGGTGCTACCGGTGAAATTTATCGCCGTATTGCCAGACGATTCCCCGACAAAATTCATTATAACCGTCGTGTGGAACAAATTGATATATCAGAAAAGACGCTAAAGTTTGCCAATGGCTCACAGGAAAAGTTTGATGTGCTTATCAGCGCCATCCCCCTGAATGAACTGGTAAGAATGTTACTTCCTCCTAATGATACATTAATCCAGAGTGCGCAGAAGTATCTGAGTTTCACCAGTGCGATGATTGTTGGCATTGGGCTGAAAGGTAACCCACCTCCTGAAGAACGATGCTGGGTCTACTTCCCGGAAAGCAACTGCCCCTTTTATCGGGTAACCTATTTTCATCATTATTCACCAAATAATGTTCCCGGCAAAAACTACTACTCTTTTATGTGCGAGACATCGTATTCTGATTTTCGTCCTATTAACAAATCATCCATTATAGACGACACTATAGATGGGCTTGTCAGGACAGGTCTGATTACTCAAGACCAGCGCAATAATATCGTCTCTGCATACTTGATTGACGCGGGGTATTCCTATCCTGTGCCCACCCTGACGCGAAATAAGGCGCTATCTACGATTATTCCATACCTTCAGCAAAACCAGATTTATTCACGTGGCAGGTTCGGGCTCTGGCTTTATGAAGTGGGCAATATGGACCATTCATTTGTTCAGGGCGCTGAAGTGGTTGACCAGATTCTACTGAACAAACCTGAAAAGGTAATCAGTCCGTTTAAAAATATTCTGGGTCTATAATTATGGTGAAACACCGAATAGTATTGGCTATCGTAATTCTTCTCCTATGCACGATAACTCAGTGGGTGTCTGCAAACGATAAGTGTTCCACTGAATCACTCCTGTCGCTCCTGCCGAAGAATAACGAGATAAAAAACTGGATAATGAAAGAATCGCCTCATTTCTTCTTTGCACATAATCTATGGAAATATATCAATGGCGCTGCACCACGCTATCTAAAGTATGATTTCCGATGTGTTGTTACGGTGGAATACACAAACCTCACCACGTCTTCGCTCACCATTCTGGTGGATATTTACGATATGGGCTTATTGGATAATGCCTTCGGGATGTTTGCCGCTGAACGCTCCCCAAATTATCATTTCATTGACATTGGTGCAGAAGCCTACGCTGAAATGCCTGTGCTTAATTTCTTCAAAGATAGATATTATGTCAAACTAACTGCTTACACACTGGATAAATCGGTTCAGAAATCTTTAATCAGGTTTGCTCAAGTAATTGAGAGCAATATAAAAGGCGAAGCAAGATTACCAGCACCTGTTTATCTTTTTCCAGAGAAGGATTTAATTCCCCACAGTCAACGATTTTTTCTGAGAGATTTCCTCAACATAAAAGGACTCAATAATTGGTTCACTGCAGAATACAGAGTTAACCGTAAACAAATGACTCTTTTTCTCCATCCCTGTAAACAGAATATTCCCGCTGTGGAGATGAAAAACATTGATGCTATCCTGCTCAAACACGGCTGGCTCAGGAGCGGGCAGTTTAGCTACACGGCTCACAAGGCGAACAAGGTTCTGGTAATAAAACCGGGAAAATCCTATATCTACGGTGGTATGACAGCAAAAACTAACGAGCCCCTTCTCCGCAAAAAATTAAAGAATCTCCAGCAGATTATCTTAAAAATACATTAAAATTGGGACAAGCACGCTCAATATTATCTTCTTCTTTCTAATTTATGCCACGTAAGATTTGAACCGATGTTGGGGTCAAAGTTGGGGTCGTCTGAAAGGATGTATTCACCGTTACTATTCGCCCACACATTATCATAACCGGTTGGAAGTTCCACTGATTGTTGCTCCAGTGGATTATAATATTCGTCCACACCTCTAATGTATTGACTAAAATTCTCTGAGATTCGGTCGTACACTGCCTGTCGTTGATTGTAAGAGTCCATTATCATATCGTTTATTTCATTGTTGGTCTGACTGATAATCCGACTTAACTGTCCTATATGCTGAATCTGTTGAATCTGGTGTTGCACTAAAAATTGAACTACTTGATTATATTTATTGAACCATTGAGGGTTTATCCTGAAAGAAGAAATCATCGTCTGAAACAGCTCAGAGGCTGGTTCTAATTTTCCTTTCTCTGCCTTGAAAGAAAACAAATAATCCACCATCCAATTAGTGTTGGTCACTGAACCTGTGAGCATTTGCATTGAGAAAGAAACTGTCTCCACAACTCCGTACATCTCTTCTTCAAACCATTTATTATCTTTCTGATATTCAATTCGTATCTTTGCTCCTTCTACTGATGTACACACTCCGGGTTGCGCTGGTGTAACCTGGGCGAGGGATTTGGCAAGCTCTGGTAAAATCTGCTCATTTACAATGCGCAGATTATAAACATCCCCCCTGAACCTGGGGAGGACAATAGTCTTGAGTGCTTCCAGTACGCCAACCGGTGGATGGACTTCACTACCAAAATATCGTGAACCTATTGGGAACGAGTAGAGAAGCATCTGGTTATCAGTCCAGAAAAATGGTTGGTTGGGAAAGACTTCCAGTTCTTCTGTTCCTTCAGGATTACGGATGCGAAAACTTACCACCGCTGGCATACCGGGATTATCCAGTAGCCATCTTATGCCACCCTCAAATTTCCAGTCCGAAGGAATTAACAACCGAAATGCCTCTATCCCTATACCTTGTCTGTCAATATAGATAAAGGTTTTAAACCGATTGATTTTTGCCGGGTGTGATTGTATGGATATTTTCTGCCCGTTTTTAGTCTGCTCAAATCCGTCACCAGAGACTACCAATAAGCTAAATATGGTTAAAACTACCAGAAGGTCTATCCATTGCTTCTTCATTGCTGTTCACCTCTTTACTCTATAATTATTTTGTTTGCTCAGAGGAATCAAATTTCGCCCAGCGTATTATACAACTGAAAAACTGGTATCCCTCTGACATTATCTTTCCTGAAGTAATCTGCTTACTATTTTAGTCTTATCGTCAATAATGTATTACGTGATAAGGAGTAATTGCAAATATTATTGATTTCTAAAAAGACCGACGTGTACGCTAATTCCCATCTTATATCCAGTTAGGCTGATGTCCGATGCTTGCCATTATAGGAGGAGGAATGTGAAAAAAGTTATTTTTATCCTTATTGTATCAGTGGTATTTGCAATGCTGTGTTGCCTCCAGGGGTGTGTGTATCTTAAGAATCGTGCAGGGGATGCTATGGATATGATTGACATTGGATTCACTTTTTCCAAGAAACCACAGTTTGCGTTCTTTTATGATTTTGTCCCGGTGGTTCCTATTGGTTATGGGAATGTGGAGGGATATTACGTGGGGCTTGGTGGTCGGAAATTTGGTTTCTTCTCACCCCATTATGAACGAAGCTATGGACTGATTCTTTATGGCGCTGAAGAAGTAGGGTTCGGCAATTCTGTCGCTGAATCTGAACTTAAAGCTATGTCTGAAGAAGAACGACATAAGTTGCTGAATTTTCAGCGTTCTGGACTCGCAGGAATGGTAGTGGGTCCATTCCCTGGTCCAAAATATCTCATATCCTGTCCCCATTATATCCATCTGGGCTGGATTGGAGCAGTGGGCACTCCACGCTACCTCCAAATGCTCGATTTTATTCTTGGCTGGACTACACTGGACATCTATTTTGACGACGACGCCAAGATGGACAACAATCAGCCGGCAAAGCCTATCACGCCTGTCAACGATACAGGAAATTAAGAATGTGGTAGGAAAAACTTTCTCCTTTATTTCCTTTTATGAACCAAATAGCCTTGAGATTAGTGTATGCCACAAAATGCAAAATGTGTGGACCAAAGAGCAAAAACGGAGTCTGGCGTTTGAATAGTAGACATTCACAGCATCAGTAATATATTATGGATATATTTGAATGCAGACAGGAAACGAGATGAGCCGAAGAGCTATAATCCCGGTATTTTTACCAAGGGCTGGGTGTCCAGAACCCTCCTGTGTGTTTTGTAATCAGTCGCTCCTGACAGACCTGGATGAAGTTCGTTCACCGAATGAAGTATCTGAATTTATCAGCAGGAGTCTGCAAACACTTAACCGCAAGATTTATCAGGAGACTGAAATAGCCTTTTATGGTGGTAGTTTTTCTGCGCTACCATTAACCCTTCAAGAAAGTTACCTTAAAGCGATTGCACCTTTTTTAGACGATGGACGTATTGTTGCGGTAAGGATTTCTACTCGACCCGACTTTGTTACTGATGACACCCTCCAATTGCTAAAAAAATATAAAGGCGAAACCATTGAACTGGGTGTCCAGAGCTTTTATGACGATGTTCTTCAGCAGAGTGGAAGGGGTTATAATGCAGCTACGGCAATCCGTTCCGTTAAATTAGTTGCTGAATACGGATTCAAGGTTGGTATACATCTTATGCTTGGTCTACCGGGTGATACGCCAGAAAAATCGCTGGGCTCAGCAAAGACTGCGATTTCTTTGCGTCCAGAATTTGTGCGATTGCATCCTACATTGGTTCTTCGCGACACCATACTTGAAGAAATGTTTAGAACAGGCGACTATCAACCCTGGGATGAGGAAACAATGTTCTCCACTCTGACAAAAATGATTGTCCTGTTTGAGGAGGCTGGGATAAATGTCATTCGTGTTGGACTTCAGCCATCCCGACGACTTACTACTGAAGGTGCAGTAGTAGCCGGGTTGTTTCATCCTGCGTTGCGGGAGCTCTGTGATGTGTACCTGCTCGTGGAAAAGATTCTCCATCAGATTGACCAGCACGCCTCTGAACAAAAACACCAACACCCTCCCAGACTCCTGGTGAGTAACCATATCTATAAAAAACTAATGAGCCATAATAAACAGGGTATCAGATGGCTTAAAAATCGGCTCAATGCACGTGCAGTAGAATGCCAGATTGATAAAGATGATTCTCTGTCTAATGAAGAAGTGCTGATTATTGAACCACAAAGTATAAAATTAAATACGCGGAGGTCATCATAACGAATGCGGGTTGTCTTATTAGGTACTGGAACATCTTTTGGTATTCCTACAATAGGATGCCATTGCCCGGTATGTAGTTCGCCCGACCCAAAGAATAAACGTCTACGTAGTAGCGCATACATAGAGTCTGGTAATCTTCATTTTCTCATTGACTGCACACCTGATTTTCGCACTCAGGCGTTACGATACGGCATTGAGCAGGTTGATGCGGTCTTCTTCACCCACACGCACTTTGACCACATAGCTGGCATTGATGACCTGCGTGTCTTCACAATCGGAAATAATAAATCTATTGATGTATACGGAAACAAAGATGTGATAGCCGATATTGAGCGTCGTTATGATTACTTTTTCAATCCGCCACAACTTGGTAGCGGTATCCTGAATTTAAACCTTCATTTAATTGATAAGCCAATAAATTTAGGTGAGGTATGCGTTACTCCCATCCCTGTCAAACACGGTATCCTCGACATCTTAGGTTATCGGTTCAATGATTTTGGCTACATAACTGATGCGAGCTATATTTCAGAAGAAAGCCTGAATTTGTTACGTGGGGTAAAAATACTGGTGATAAATGCGCTCAGGGAACGCCCTCACGCCACGCATTTCTCGCTGGCTCAGGCTCGGGAGGTCGCTGAAAAAATTGCTCCGCAACAGACATATTTCACGCATATCTGCCATCGTCTTGAACACCACGAAACCAATCGCCAGCTCCCACCTGAATTCCAGCTCGCCTACGACGGGCTCGAATTCACCATATAACAAACTGTGCAAAAAATCTATGCCCGAAAACAACTGTATCGCTTATAAAGTGCTCTGTTGCAAAGATAGAATCTGTGTATAAAACGATTATTTAGCAATAACGTAGAGTTTCTTTGCCATAAAACGGGAGACCTATCAGCCCCATAAAGCCTGCTGAGGACTTCTAAAAATCAAAAAGTTGAGTCCGTTTAGTCCGTTGAGTCCGTTTGGTCGGTTAGTCGGTTTAGTCGGTTTATCAGGGTTCATCATCCTTATCGCCTACCACTAATCAATGAGAGCTGACCTTTACAGGTTAACTCCTATCTCCTGGCTTCCTGGTCTCCTTATAGAAAGAAAAAAGAACATTAATAAGGAATCCAGGAGACCAGGATAGGTGTGGAATGGTGAGTTCCTTCGCTTCAATCAGAAAG
>JAGHBZ010000078.1 GCA_021160705.1 Candidatus Sumerlaeota bacterium | reverse complement strand
CATTTTACCAAATCAGAATCTGCGGTCAATCCAAAACCATTATGCCTGTCCAAAAAATACCTCACCCATTTTACCAAATCAGAATCTGCGGTCAATCCAAAACCGGTTCTGGCTTGCTCCTTCTGAGTCATTCATTTTACCAAATCAGAATCTGCGGTCAATCCAAAACCATTATGCCTGTCCAAAAAATACCTCACCCATTTTACCAAATCAGAATCTGCGGTCAATCTTAAAAGTTACTGGTTTCTGGTTACTCGTTACTGGTTACTTGCTATTGGCTACTTGCGACTTGCTACTTGCTATTGGCTACTTGCGACTTGCTACTTGCGACTTGCGACTTGCTACTGGTTACTTGCGACTTGTCAGGAGATAGAGGATTCGAAGCCGCGGAGGCGCAGGCTGAGGTCGCTGGGGCTATCAGCGAATCTGAACGCTACATCTTCCTCCACCAGTCCGCTCTCAACGAGTTCTTTCAGGTGAGAGTCAAACGTCTGCATACCCTCCTGACGCCCGGCTTCCATAACTTTTTTAAGTTTGCCGAGTTCGCCTTTTTGTATGAGCTCCTGTACCAGAGCGGTGTTTATAAGGATTTCAAGTGCAGGCAACCTGCCACCACCTTTTTTAGGGACGAGTCTCTGGCAGATGATAGCCTTCAGGTTGTAAGAGAGTTGCATAAGCACCTGATGATGCGAGTCTAACGGGAAAAAATTTATGATTCGTTCAATAGTTTGACCTGCATTGGTTGAATGAAGAGTAGCAAGCACGAGATGTCCGGTCTCTGCCGAGTGAAGGGCAAACTCTACGGTCTCTGCATCACGAAGCTCCCCTATAAAGATTACATTTGGTGCCTGACGAAGAGTGTTCTTCAGTGCCTCTTTAAATGAAAGGGTGTCAATGCCCACTTCACGTTGAGTGATGATACTTTTTTTGTGCTTGAAAATATATTCAATCGGGTCTTCCACAGTGACGATATGTCCGTCAACACGTTCAGCGCGATAATTAATCATTGCTGCCAGGGTAGTGGATTTCCCACATCCAGTAGCTCCTGTCACGAGTATCAGACCTCTGGGAGTAAGGCTGAGTTCACCCAGTAGAGGGGGGAGATTGAGTTCCTCAAAATTGGGTATGCTCATCTTAATTTGTCGGATGACGGAGGCGAGCGTGCCACGTTGAAAATAAACATTCACTCTAAACCGTGCAATCCCACGTAGGGAATACGCAAGGTTAAGTTCACGTTCTTTGAGGAGTGTAGCCCACTGCTCCTGAGTGAGCATTTGACGAACAAGCCTTTCTACATCTTCAGGGGAGAGGGTCTCTGTCTGCACATCGTTAAGTGTTCCATCCACGTTCATTCTTGGCGGTATTCCCGGTGCAAGATAAAGGTCAGATGCCCCTGCCTGATGCATTTTTGTTAGTAGGTCTGTAATTTCTATATCAGCCATTGCTCTTTTCCTTCTGCTTTTTTTGCCTGAAGTAACCTATACGTCCCGGTCTATAAACGATTACATCCCGCTTATATGGTCCCTAAACACGTCCGGGTTGGAGACATACATTTTTGCCTCGTTCACATCTACCATTCCCATCATAACAAGATTTTTCAGCGTCTGGTCCAAACTTTTCATTCCAATTTTCTGAGAGGTCTGAATAATTGAAGGAATCTGATGAGTCTTACTTTCGCGAATCAGGCTTTTAATTGCAGTGGTTGAAATCATTATCTCAAGCGCAGGAATACGTCCGGTACCATCAAGTTTTTTTAGAAGAACCTGCGAGATTACGGCGAGGCTGGCTTCGGCAAACATAATGCGAATCTGCTGTTGTTGTTCCGGGGGAAAGACGTCAATAATGCGGTCAACGGTCTTGGGCGCATTAATGGTATGGAGTGTCCCAAATACGAGGTGACCGGTCTCTGCTGCGGTAAGTGCCAGCGAGATTGTCTCCAGGTCGCGCATCTCTCCGACTAAGATGACGTCCGGGTCCTCACGTAAAGCACTACGCAACGCTTTGGCAAAAGAATGCGTATGCGTGCCGACCTCCCGTTGATTAACGATGCATTTCTTATGTGGGTGAATAAATTCTATGGGGTCTTCAATGGTAAGGATATGTTCTTCTCGGGTTGAATTAATATAATCCACCATAGCCGCCAGAGTAGTAGATTTCCCACATCCTGTGGGTCCAGTCACAAGGACAAGTCCTTTTTTGTGGTTGCATATATTTATAAGCGTCTTTTCAGGGAGTCCCAGCTCTGCAAAGCCTTTTATAGTTGTCGGGATGTACCTGAATACTGCGCCTTCACCACGTCTGGAATAGAACACGTTTACACGAAAACGACCTACGTTTTTTAATTCCAGTGCAAAATCAAGCTCCTTGTCACGTTCAAGTCTTTTTCGTTGTTCTTCAGATAAAAGGTCGTAAAGCAATATATGTAGCTCTTCCTGAGTAAGGGGTTTTGAACCCTGGTTCAGGGATTGGATTGTTCCGTGAATACGTACCATTGGCGGACTGCCAACTGTGAGATGTAAATCCGATGCGTTCTTTTCAATAGCAGAAATAAGAAGTTCCGCAAAATCAATCTTTGGCATCGTCAGAATTCCTCTCTAATAACGTTTAGATGATTGTCCTGAATAAAGACAGATTTGAAACCGCCTTCGCGCCAGCCCGGGTACTCCATCAGGCTTTTTTGCATCTCCGACATTGAAGCGAACGGAAGACTAATGACGATATATTGCCACTTCTCTGCAAAGAGGGTTGAAATGATAGTATCTATGCGAGCAATCTGTGTCGGTTCCGCTTCGTATAATATAAACGGCAAATCTTTTTCCCTAAAATGTCTTAAGTAATCCAGGGCGTTAAAGGCTTTGTGGGTGAGCTGTGCAATCTTTGGAAAATAGACCCCTATTTCTCGTTCAACAAATACAGAAGGTGGAAAATCTGAATAAGCCTTCTCTTCGGTAACGAGAGAATAAAAACACTCCTTTATATACAAGCTCTCCTCGCACCCCACAAGCAAACGATTATGTTTATCTAACGTCTCTCTGAGTTCTTTAATCAAATCAGAAGCACGGGGATGTGAGCGGAGAAATTCTTCTTCGGAGAACAGAGGTAGTCGCTGAAACCATATTATATGTTTATTAGAGAAGTGTATGTTTCCAGTCAGAAACGCAGCACGTTCGTCAATTGATTCATCCTGAAGAAACAAGAACGCTTCTCCCCCGTCACCAGAAGGCGTGGCCATCTGAGTAATGCGCTCATAGATGATTGGATAAATCTCCAACGGATAATGCCGAATGCTCTCAAATCCTTTATCGGCTTGAGAGACAAGTTCACAAGCATCCGGGGTTTTATAGCACCAGCAGCTCTTACCAGACGGTACCGAAAGGAGATTCAATACAAAATTTTGCCAGTACGACTCCTGCTCAGCTATAGTTAAATGTGGAGTTCTTATAGCTGTTGGCTGACTCTGGTGCTTTTTTTGTGGATGGAGAATTTTACGACTCTCTGGAGGTTGATAGTATTCTGCTCCATATAATTTAAGAATATCTTTTATTTTTTCAGGCAACGCAAGATGGAGTCGGAGGGTCTTTTCTGGTCTTAGTTGCTGGAGCCTTTTCACGACCTCACAGTTCGTTGGGTCTGCTATAGCGAAGTGGATTTCCGATTTGTCCTCATATAAAGGCACACAGACAAGGTCTGAAAGGACCTGGATTGGAAACTCTCTCATAAGCTCCTCATCAACCATTTCCGGGGAGAGCTCCAGATAATTCATATCCATCTGACTGCCGAGCATCCAGTATATGCAGTCCCTGTTGAGTGCACCAATTGAAAACAGGGCTTCACCAATTTTGATGTTTCGTTCTTTTGCAACCTTAAGGGCTTGCTGGAGCTGCTTTTCAGTGATAAATCCTCTCTCAATAAGCAACTCCCCAATGCGTTTCTTTGACTTATATTTCATTGCTCCCTTAGCCATTTTTGCCTACTTTATATGATGTTAATAAGCTTAAACAGTCACAGCACCCTTTGGAAAATGTTCTCTGCTACTTTAAAGTCCTTGTTCTTTAATAATATTTTCGGAATCAACCTCTTGCTTCTTTAGCTGTTCTAAAAATTTCCTCTTGGAAATAACACCTCTGCTGGAAATAACTATCAAAAAACCTCCAGGTTGTCGGCATATTCTGTTGACTTACACTGAACCAGATTTGTAAAATCCGAAATTGATTTCTGTTTGTTAAGATGGAAACGGAATCAGAATAAGAGCAAATTGTTTTCTCAATTTAACCGAAAAAATAATCCTCTTGTACATCCTACATAAGGGAAGGGCAAGAATCCTTTGCGAGGTGGTAAAAGAAAGGTGAGAGAAAAACTTCTGATTTTATTTGTGCTTTTGATTTCAGTGGCTTGTTCTTCGGTATTCGCCGCCTGGACAAATGTGGCACCGGGAATTGATTATCAGGAATTTCACCTGCCCGACCCGAACAATGTCTTTGTCGCCAGAATGGATAGAGCTACTACAAGCTGTATTATTGATAGTTGCATTGCTCAGGGTAAATTAAGCGGCGGCAGAGAACCCGTCAGTGGAATGGCAAACCGCTACGACGATACATTTGGCTATTGGGGTGAAGAATGGGGCAAGTACAGGTACGATGTAGTGGTGGCGATTAATGGTTCCGGGTTTGATTGGAGCACTGGTATCCCCTCTGGTGGTCAAATCATTTCTGGGTGGTATGCAAAACGATTCGGCGAGTTCGATGGCAGTGGTCCGGTCTGGCAATTAGACCGTGATATATGGTTAGGAAGTTGTGTCAGACATAGGTCGGTAAAAAATAAAGTGACGTACCCCGCCACTGGCAACTCGCAGGAGATTACAGGAATCAATTGCGCAAGAGACGAAAACAACGACTTAATCATTTACACGCCACATTATGATACACATACCCCTCCTGCCACTGATGGGGTAGAGGTGCTGGTGGAAATGAGTCGACCAGCTATGATACTGCCATCACCAAATTATGCCAGCGGGATTGTTAAAGAAATCAGAATTAACCAGGGTTCTACCCCCATACCATTTGACCATATTGTACTCTCTGCCGAAGGCCCCACAGCTGACCAGACGTTATTGAACAATGTAAGTGTGGGAAGCGAAGTGCGGATTTCCCAGGAGATTACTCACTATCAAGATGATTGTTCTACGCCAAATCCACTGGACTGGACAAAGACATACGCCTCGGTCAGATATATGACATTTAAGTTCTTAAAGAATGGCGTGGTGGACGGTTACCCGGGTAATACACAAGCAAATACTCGTAATCCAAGAACTGCTGTCGCTTATAATGATGATTATGTATTTTTTATCGTGGTGGATGGACGCTCTACTTCCAGTGTCGGGATGACTATGGAGGAGCTGGGGAATTTTTGTGTGAACTATCTCGGTGCTACCTGGGGGATAAATATGGATGGAGGCGGCTCGTCAACGATTTGGGTGAATGGCGAGGTGAAAAATAACCCTTCGGATGGCTCGGAACGTTGGGTGGCTAATGGATTAATGATGATTTCTCTACAACCTAAACTCACCTCTTCTGCGTTCAGCGCTGGTGAAACTGTCAGGACAACATCCTTAACCGGACAATTATTGGGCCCCGGAACTAATTACGGCTCCATTGCTACACTCTCGGCAAATCAGTACGGGACGATTGTTGACCACGCTTTGAATGGTATCTACGCCAAAGGACAATACTGGTGGAAATGCAACTTTGATGGTACCGAAGGCTGGGTATCCCAGAGTGTGCTTGAAAGCACTGCCACTGTCGCAGAGTGGGAACTTTACTTTTAACTTTAGGGGGCAGACCTCAGAATCACTAAAGTTTAACCCCGCTACGTAGCCAAGCTGAATTCGCCTGGGGCTAACACGGAGTTGCAGGACGAAGTACTTACCGTATATCGCTACCTGTCGGCAGATTTTCTTTTATTCATTCTGACATACAAGGGTCAAGGCGTTGGTTTGAAAAATTTATGTATTATAACCTCCTCTTAGGAAGCAAGTGTAATTGGTGTTTTTGTCATCATAGCACTGGAGAAAAAAATGAAGCTCTTTACTTTTCGCTATAAGGGCTTAGACAAAGAGAGGCACTATCCGGGTCTTTACGACGGAGCAAGACATTACCGGGTCAGACTATTTATGGATTCACCTGACCCTTTAAAAGAACTCTTTCTCTCTTATAACAATGACCTGGAAAAGATTCGGGAGGCAATAGGAAATGCTGAGAAAGAGGTCGTTGCAGAAGAAGACATCATTTTTCTTGCACCAATCCTGACCCCCCAGAAGGTAATTTGCATCGGATTAAATTACCGTGACCACGTCCTTGAACAGAATCGTCCAGTCCCGCGTTCACCTGTTATCTTTTCAAAATTCCCAAGCGCACTAACCGGACACAAAAACGATGTGCCTCTGCCACTTACCAGCACTCAGGTAGATTATGAAGGAGAACTTGCATTTTATATCGGTAAACAGGGCAAACGTATTCCGAAAGACGAAGCCTATTCATACATAGCCGGGTATACTGTTTTTAATGACGTCACTGCACGAGATTTTCAGTTTAGCGATAAACAATGGCAACGTGGAAAAAGCTGCGATGCTTTTGCTCCCACTGGTCCTTATATAGTAACACGTGATGAGATACCAGACCCACATACCTTATCTATCAGGACATTCTTAAACGACAAGATTATGCAGGATTCCAATACCCGAAACCTAATTTTTGATATTCCGACATTAGTTGAGTTCATCTCGCAGGAGATTACGCTATTGCCGGGCGACATTATAGCCACAGGTACGCCTTCAGGTGTTGGCGTGTTCAGGACACCCCAGGTATTCATCAAGTCAGGTGATGTGGTCAGGGTAGAGATAGAAAAAATTGGTGTGCTGGAAAATCGATTCGTATAAACGATGTGGAAGTGCTTTTTCCTTTTTATAGTTGTGTTATGTTTTTATCTTCTCGTTCATTCTTATTCACTTCACCCTAATGCCAGATAAAAAATATTCCATTTTTTTATTTTTTAATGTAAATCTGATTGGTTATTTTTAACAATTGTTATAATTCAACGTATATTTAATGAACTTTGCTGAATGAGATAAAAAGTGAAACAAAATTGTGAAGTGACTGAAGAATGTCTGAAACGACCATAAATATAGATATTGTTCAAATCCAGACATAATTAAATTAAAGGAGTAGAAGGCGTTGAAAATATTAATACTCACAACCGAACCTTTACCATATCCGGGACAGGTTTCCACAGGTGCAGGTCTAAGAGCCTGGCAACTGGCGGAGGGTCTGAAAAGCAATGGGTTTAAGGATGTTACCGTTGCTATGCCATTGAACTTTCGCGAAAAGGCGTCCGCCAAAGAAGTTATTCCTGAAGAGAATTGTTTTAGTCGGCACAAGCTAAATGCATTCGTCCGCAATAAGAATCCAGACATTTTAATAATTCAGCACTGGGGCTTGCTCAAAGAACTTGACTATCCTGAGTGTCCACTTGTCATTGACCTTGCGGGTCCGCATCTGCTTGAACGATATTACTGGGGTGAAAAAAATCTCATTGAAACCACTGAGGAGAAACTCAGTGCACTCCGTAAAGCCGATTTTGTGATTTGTGGAAGTTGCCGCCAGCGATATTATTTTCTGCCGTTTTTGATTAAAGCGGGGTTTGAACCTACCGCAGATGTCTTACCTGTTCTTCCTTTTTCTGTCTCGCCAGACATACCCGAGCCGACATTTGAACGTAAATTAGATGCTTTTATTTACGGTGGGATGCTTCTTCCCTGGCAGGACCCTGCTAAACCATTGCTCTGGTTACTGGACGTGCTTGATGAGAAGAACAGAGGGGAACTCCATTTTTATGGTGGTCCACATCCTTTGGGTGACGTCTCCGGCGGAAAATTCCTCGCTCTGCTTGACCTTCTGGAAAACCATCCTCGTGTGACCACTTATTCACTTCTCCCTTTTGATGAACTAAAAAATGTGTTCTCCAAATTTGGTATTGCCGTGGATGTTATGGCACGCAACCTTGAACGTGAACTCGCATCAACTACACGTACCATCGTCTATCTCTGGTGTGGTCTTCCCGTTATTCACCATAACTACACAGAACTCGCTGAATTTATTGATTACTATCAAGCAGGATGGGTAGTAGACCCGAATAGTGAAAAAGAAATGAAAGATTGTATTACTTATATCCTGGACCATCCTGAAGAGGTACGTCAACGTGGCAGAAACGCACGCCAATTAGTTCGTGACCATTTTACCTGGGATAAAACTATTGAACCGCTTGCTAAATTCTGTCGTCAGCCATACATTCGGAAAAACAAGGAACAAATCGCACTCAAAACCGAAACCGCTCATCTTCAACTACGTCGCTTGCAAAAGAATTACGAGAAATGTCAGCGTGAATTAGCCACTCTTAAAGGAAAGAAAATTTTTAAGTTATATTCACGGTTTGGTTCTTTTTCTTTTATATTTGCGCCATTTGTTTTCCTGAGTGGGTACGTCTTGAGTGTGTTTATGGCGCTGGTTTTTCTTATTAATGATATCCTTTCCCGGTTCCCACGAAAAGGTAAAAGATGAAACTCAAAAAGGGAATTTTGAAAAACATCTTTCTGCAAAAAGAAGAGTTTTCTGCAAACAGGTGGCGATTTCTTGTCATTGCCACCTGTGGGGTTCTCCTTAGATTTGCTTTTCCAAAGTATGACATCTGGTGGCTGGTGTGGTTAGTACCTGTGCCATTTTTTTTATTTCTGTTTGAAGCCTCACCTAAACGCTCCTTCTGGTTCGGGTGGCTTTTTGGGTTCTCATTCTATTATACCACAATCTTCTGGCTCAATACATTGACTGCTTACAACCCCTTTGTTCCCGCAGGCATTTTATTGATGGGAATCGCTATGGGACTTTTCGTTGCCGCCTTTGCCCTCTGTAATAGTTTTTTTGAGACTCGCATTCCGCAATTCCGATGGTTCTATACCCCGGCACTCTGGGTGGTCTTTGAATACGCTCGCTCGCTCGGTCCATTTGGGTTTCCCTGGGCGTATCTCGCTCACACTCATTATCGCCAGCTCCCATTCATCCAGATAGCTGATATCACCGGAGTATACGGGATTTCATTTATTATTGTGACCGGGAATGTCCTGCTGGCAGAAGTTGTTCATTATCTATGGCAGAAGAAAAGTGGAGTTAGACGTATCCATTTTCCTGTCATAGGAATTTGTTTTTTTTGCATTCTTATTGCAATCACCGTAATTTATGGGCACTTTGCATTGAAGTCTTATAATACACCTGGGGGCAATGGTATACGAATTGGCATAGTTCAGCCGAATGTTCCACAAAGGCTTAAACTTGCCAGCTACCTCTCCCCTGATGAGTCCGAGCGTCTACGACTTCAACTTAAGATGACAAAAGAACTCGCACAATTAGTCCGCTCCCTGCGCGGGCAAGCAGACCTCATACTTTGTCCTGAAACCGCAATCAGCGACCCGTTCTTTTCATTGAATGAACCGCTTAAGGAATCTATTCAACGACTATCTGATAAGGTTGAGTCGCCTATATTATTTGGTGCGGATAATGTCTACGTTTCACCTGGAAATCAGACAATAGAAAAAATTTATAACAGTGCCTGGCTGGTATTCCCTCAGATAGGATTTGCATCAGAAATTTATAACAAGATTCATCTGGTACCCTTTGGCGAATATGTCCCATTGGGGCAGATTATCCCATTTCTTCAGGAGGGTATAGTTCAGGTAGCAAACTTTGACGCTGGGACGGACTCAATAATTTTTAAACTTAAGAAGCCACCAGTTCGATTCGGTGTGGTGATTTGTTTTGAGTCGAGCTTTCCGCATTTATTTCGGCGTCTGGCAGAGCGTGGCGCACAATTTTTTTCAGTCATAACGAATGATGCCTGGTACGGGCGCTCTTCCGGGGCGTATCAGCATTTTGCTCTATCTGTGTTTCGAGCAATTGAATTTCGCCGTCCGGTTCTCCGAAGTGCCAATACAGGTATATCTGCAGTGATTTCTGCAACAGGAAAAATTCTCCGCACTCTGCCACTTGAAGAAAAAGGAACAATTACTGAGCGAATTTTTCCCTCCTCTACTAAAACGTTCTATCAACATTTCTCTGACCTTTTCATTTTTATTTTAGCTCTGGCTCTCGCCCTTTTATATCTCTTCATAACAATGCGTAAACCTAAATCTCAATAGTAACTTTAGGGGTCAGATCTCAGAATTACTAAAGTTTGAAATTGCTGAATCACTGAGGACTGCAGAGAATACGGAGAATCTAAATTTTGCTTTGGTGT
>JAGHBZ010000365.1 GCA_021160705.1 Candidatus Sumerlaeota bacterium | reverse complement strand
TTTTAAAGGTTGTGGAAAAGTTTTATTCATTGAAATTTCTTATACACGTTTAGCTTGGCTCCTGAATTCGCGTTAATTCGTGTCCATTCGTGGTTTCTATTAACACTCCACTAAAGTTGACAAAATTTAGCCACGAAAGGACACGGACACACACGGAAAAGACTTACCGCTTGACCGCTTTCTTCCGTGCCAATCCGTGTGATTCAGTGGCTAATTTCAACTTTTTTCTGTTTACTCCTTTCTTTTTAACCACGAATTAGCACTAATTCTCACTAATCTTTCCCCTAACATATAAGGCATTCTATAAAATTGAGATTTCTTATAGACGTTTAGCTTGGCTCCTAAATTCGCGTTAATTCGTGCTCATTCGTGGTTTCTATTCAATTTTTACCCCCAAGTCGCTAAAATCTGAAAAATAAGACCTGACCCCCTAAAGTTGAGAATTCTGTTAAAGAAATCATTAGGGTACAAATTTCATCTGGTAAATTTACTATAAAAAATGATATACTCACATAAGGTCATAAATTACTTGCTTCTGTGTGAATACTTAGAGAGACTTTTTGTTCAGTTAACTTAACCTTTGCATATTTTACATTGAGGTTAAAGAGGAACTTTGCAGAAGTAGTCCAGAGCGTTCAGGCTTGTTCAGGAAAGATGACTACCCGATTTGGTATGATTTCTTAACTTATTATTCATCGTTAATGTCAATCTAAAGAAGATGGCAAAAGAACAACAGATGGAGATAATCGACGGCGTGGTGGAGCAGATTATCTACTGGAATGAGCATAATGGGTATGCGGTAATTTCGTTCAAGCCAGAAGATAGAGCGGAGGAGATTATTGCAGTAGGTGAGTTAATGGGAGCGGTGCCGGGTGAAGGACTTCGTCTCTGGGGTCGGTGGCAACATCAGCGGAAATATGGACAGCGATTTGTGGTGGAAAATTATGTTACGCGACTCCCTGCTTCGGTGAAAGCCATTGAGAATTATCTTGCCTCCGGATTGATTAAGGGAATTGGTCCGGTCTACGCCTCCAGAATAGTGAAGGCGTTTGGCGAGAACACTATTGAAGTCATTGATAAGCATCCAGAACGTTTGCTTGAGGTAGATGGCATTGGTAGGAGACGACTTGAGCAGATAAAAGACGCCTGGTATGCACAGCTTCGTATCAGAGAGTTGATGCTATTCCTTCAGGAGCATGGCATTTCTGCTTCGCTTGGCAAGAGGATTTATCGGTTCTACGGAGATAAGTCAATTGACGTCCTGAAATCGAACCCCTACCAGCTGGTCATTGACATTTATGGTATAGGGTTTAAGACGGCAGACCGGGTAGCGGTGAGGCTTGGTGTGTCTAAGGATTCGCCACAACGTATTGAGGCAGGCGTGCTACATACTCTGAATGAGGCAAAAGAAAAAGGACACACCTATTTGCCCAAGGAGGAGCTGAACCGTCAGGCACAGCGACTTCTGGGTGTTGGTGAAGAAGCCATTAATACTGCAATAGACTCCCTCAAAGAGATGAGAAAAATCGTTGTAACCGAATTGCCATCCAGCGGAGGAGCGGTATTTTTATCGTGGCTTTACACCTGTGAACGGCAGGTGAGCGAGTCGCTTCGGATAATTGCAAAGACAGGAAAATTCCTGCCACGCATTGACGCAGATGCAGAAATTATGACCTATGAGCAAGAGCATAAATTCAGGTTTGCAGAGGAACAGAAAGAGGCGCTTCGTAAAGCCCTGCGGGGTGGTGTACTGGTCGTTACCGGAGGTCCTGGCACCGGCAAGACTACTATTATGCGAGCATTATTGCGAATACTGGAGAAGTATGGTGTACGTGTAGTGCTGGCGGCTCCTACCGGGAGAGCGGCGAACCGACTGAGCGAGAGTACTGGCAAGCCCGCTGCTACCATTCATCGTCTCCTTAAATACGAACCAAAAACCGAGAGCTTTGCACACAACGGCGCTAATCCTTTGCCTGCGGACTTTGTCATTGTAGATGAAGCCTCAATGCTGGACATCTGGCTGGCTCATAAACTGCTTATTGCATTATCGCCACTCACCTCAGTGGTTTTTATTGGTGATGTTGACCAGCTCTCTGCGGTGGGACCAGGAAATTTTTTAAAAGATATGATACGTTCTGGCGTTATTCCAGTGGTGCGGTTTACCGAGATTTTTCGGCAGGCAAAACAAAGCCTTATCATTACCAATGCTCACCGAATAAATCAGGGCAACTTTCCAGCACTACATCCACAACGTCGGAGCGATAGACGGCTTGGCGACTTCTTTTTTATTGAACGTAAAGAACCAGAAGAAGTTCTCCGCACTATTAAGGTGCTTGTAAAAGAGCGTATTCCTGAACGCTTTGGTTTTCACCCGATTGAAGATGTTCAGGTGATAACTCCGATGTATAGAGGAGTGCTCGGAGTGAATAATATCTGCGCAGAACTCCAGGAGCTGCTTAATCCTGGCGAGGACATCTACCTGGGTGGTGTGCGTCGTTTTCGGATTGGCGATAAGGTGATTCAACTGAAAAATAATTACGATAAAGACGTGTTCAATGGCGATGTAGGATGTATAGAGACGATTGACCGTGAGCTTCAGACGGTCAAAGTAAGATTTGGTAACAGAGTCGTGGAGTATGACACTTATGAGCTCGACCAGCTAATGCTAGCATACGCAATCTCGGTACATAAATCGCAGGGAAGTGAATATAAGGCGGTAGTAGTGCCTCTACATCCTCAGCATTATATAATGTTGCAGAGAAACCTGCTTTATACAGCAATCACCAGGGCAAAGAGATTGGTCTGCATTGTCGGGACAAAGCAAGCAATTGCTATGGCGGTGAAGAACGATAAAGAACATCAACGCTACTCAGCACTGGTGGAGTGGCTTGCAGAGAGGCACGGTTAGTCGGTTATTCGGTTGAGTCGGTTGGGTCGGTTGAATCGGTTAGTCGGTTGAGTCTGTTATTCGGTTAAGTCGGTTGAGTCGGTTGGGTCGGTTAGTCGGTTTAGTCGGTTAGCTGGTTGTGTTCAGTGAGTTTACTGAGACCTATTCGTATGTTGCGTGGTATAATACTTTATTCTTGCCGCGGATGTACACGTTCAGGGATGAATGATTGAAGATATTTGCTGTCTTCCGCTTTATCACCTCTCACCTTACTACTTCTTTCTGTGTTATTTCTGTATGATTCAGTGGCGTTTAAGTAAAAAAGTTGTTTTACCACAAAGTGGCTGAAGACGTAATCCGGAGGTTCGGAGGTTCCTTGATAATAATTTTGCCCAGGGCAAGGAGTACTATGGAGATTAGAACACATTTGGTTTGACTGAGAGAGAACAGGTATCCTATAATGCAGACACTACATTATTTTTAGTAAGGATTAAGACACACAACCGCAGTTTAAAAAATTAGCTTGAATTGGAGTGACTTGTCATTCATTAAACAGCAATTAATCTAATCAAGGATGCTCGGGATTTAGGGTTGCTGGAGTAATAAATGGATATTTTTTGTGTCCTCTGGTATGTCTTTGCACGGAATAAAAAAAATAAAAAATACATTGTAGTCAAAGAAGTATCCAACTGGTTTCTGGAGAGACGAATTTAAGAATTTAAGCGAATTTTCTACTCCCAAAATCCTTAACATCCTTGTGTATGACATTTGTATACCAGAGCCTGGAATGTTGTGTTTTTAAGTACTTCGTACTTTTGAATTTGACGGATTTAAGAGAACGGTAAGTGTCACGGAAACCTGATTTTAAATATATCCTGTCTCAGATACACGGAGCAGAGAATTTATTAAACTGCTACGCCTGCGGTACGTGTACGGCGGGCTGTCCGGTACGTGCCCTGGACGAACGTTATAATCCCCGCAAGATTATCCGAATGGTTATTCTCGGCAGGACTGAGATACTTGCTGGCGATGAGATCTGGTTATGCACCTCTTGTTATACCTGCCAGGAACGATGTCCTCAGGATGTGAAGATAACCGACTTAATCGTTGCGTTACGCAACCTCGCAGTGGCTGAGGGTCATTTACCACCCGGTATTGCTATGCAATCAAAGTTTGTAGCAGAATTTGGACGGCTCTATGAGTTGAGCGATTTTGATAACAAGAAACGTGAGAAATTGGGTTTGCCTGTACTTCAGATAAGTTTCAAGGAAGTTGCTCAGGTATTTCCGGAGCATTCAAAAAGCAAAGACAAAGAGACAGAGAAATGAACGACCGTTACGCATTATTTCTTGGCTGTACTATACCAGCACGTGGTAGAAACTACGAGATGTCTGCCCGTCAGGTAGCCAGACGGCTGGATGTAGAGTTCGTGGACATTGCTGAATTTTGTTGTTGTGGTTTTCCTGTAAAATCAACTTTCCAGAAGACCGCACTGGTACTTGCAGGACGCAACCTTGCACTGGCTGAACAAAGAGGGCTTGATATATGTGCTCTATGTAGTGCTTGTGCGAGTTCCCTGGCAGAGTCTGCTCATCAATTGAATCATAATGAGGAGCTCCGCAACGAAATAAATATGGAATTGGCTAATTTTGGTCTGAACTATAATGGTAAGACGAACGTATATCATTTCACACGTATCTTATACGAGTTTGTCGGACTTGACAAAATTAAAGCCAGCATAACCCGAGAGCTGAATGGTTTCCGATTTGCTGCGCATTATGGTTGTCATTATCTAAAACCCTCTGAGTATTTCGGGCGGTTTGATAGTCCGGAACGACCACGTTCGCTTGATGCCTTAATAGAGGCAACTGGCGCTGAGGCAGTTCAGTATCAGGATAAACTCCAGTGTTGTGGCGGGAGTGTGCTGGCTGTGGATGAGAACCTTGCATTCCAGATGGCTGGCGATAAACTTTCCCGACTCAAACAGGAAGGCGTTGATGCCCTTATTTCAATCTGTCCATTTTGCACTGTGATGTACGATGATAATCAGAAGAAGATTGAATCAGTCATTGAGAAGGAATTAGGTATTCCTGTTTTATACCTTACCCAGTTATTTGGACTTGCTATGGGGTTGGGGGGCAAGGAGCTGGGGCTGCAGATGAATAAGGTAAAAACCCGAACTCTTCTTGAAAGAATAGAGAGTGGTGAAGCCATAAGAAGTGGCTGAGCACAAAAAGGAAAAGGTAACCAGCAGATGGATGAAATAATAGTTAAAGAGCTGGAACATATCGCTGGCTCAGATAACGTCTTTACAGCGATTGAGGACAAAATTTGTTACTCCTACGATGCTACACTCTTTGAGCGTCTGCCCGGTGTTATTGTACGTCCTGCCAGTGCGGAGCAGATTGTGCGGATTATGCGTCTGGCAAATGAGTGTGCCGTGCCGGTGATACCGCGTGGTGCGGGCACTGGACTGAGTGGTGGTTCTGTTCCTCTGGACAATAGCATTGTGGTGCAAATGACCGGGTTAAACAGAATCATTGAGATAAACGAGCAAGAGCGATACGCACTGGTTGAGCCGGGCGTGGTGACCAACGACCTCAAATCTGCTGTCTCTAAGAGAGGACTTATGTATCCGCCAGACCCTGCCAGTATGTCGGTCTGTACGCTTGGAGGAAATGTGGCAGAGAACGCCGGTGGACTACTTGGAATGAAGTATGGCGTTACCCGTGATTATATAGAGGAGCTGGAGCTGGTGTTGCCAGATGGAGAGCTGACCCACTTCTCCAGAAAGCATATCAATACTTACAATATAATAGACCTGCTGATAGGTTCAGAGGGCACACTCGGAATTATTACCAGGATAAAGTGCCGACTGGTTCTCCCGCCTCCATCCCGGAGGTCGCTGGTAGCGGTTTTCTCAGAGGTTGAGCGAGCCGGGGATGCAGTCTCGCGCATCATCGCAGAAGGGATTGTTCCATCTACTCTGGAGATAGTGGATAATATCACACTTTGTGCAGTGGATGACTTCAAACATCTCGGACTCCCGCGCGATGCCGGGGCAATCCTGTTGATAGAAGTTGATGGTCCGGAAGAGCAGGTCATTGACGAATCTGAGAAAGTGATGGCACTCTGTAAGGCAAGTCAGGTGGACTATATTGAAGATAAAGATGAGGAGGTAAAGGATAGAATCTGGGAAGGGCGTCGTTCTGCGCTGGCTGCACTTGCACGAGTGAGACCCACGACCATTCTTGAGGATGCCACGGTCCCCCGGAGTAACCTGGTAGAAATGATTTCAGCGGTACGCTCAATTGCGGATAAATATAACCTGCTGATTGGCATATTTGGACATGCGGGTGATGGAAATCTCCATCCCACGATAGTGACCGATGTGCGGGACCGTGAAGAGATGGAGCGCGTTGAGCAGGCAATAGAAGAGATTTTTGACTCAGCGCTGTCGCTTGGCGGGACAATCTCCGGCGAGCACGGCATTGGCATTGCCAAAGCGAAATATCTCAAAAAATTGATTGGCGAGACCAGCGTTGCTTTTCATAAGCAAATTAAGAAAACGTTTGACCCAAGACAACTCCTGAACCCGGGCAAGATTATTCGTGATGAAATCACTATGTCGTTTGAAGGCATTCCTGAGGTCAAACCGCTTGTCAGCTTTGAGCACCTTGATGCCCTGATTGATGACATATATACCTGTATGAAATGTGGAAGTTGTCAGGAGTTATGCCCGGTCTATCACGCTCTACAGAAAGAATCCACAACAGCACGAGGCAAAATCAGGCTGGTAAGGGCACTACTTGAGGGTGAGCTGAGTCAAGAAACGTACTACCAGCAGATTATTCATAATTGTCTGACCTGCGAAGCCTGTACAGAAGTATGTCCCTGTGGTGTGAAGACCGAAGAGATTGTCAAGAAGGCACGTGAACAACTCATTGCCAGTGGAGTTCCACTTCCTGAGTCACTTCAGCTTATGCGAAATTCCATTATTGAACGCAATAACCCATTTATGGAGAATCCAGCAGAACGCGGTGACTGGCTGGGTAAGGACTATCAGCCCAAAGAGAAGGCTGAGTATCTTTATTATGTGGGTTGCTCTGTGTCGTATTCGCAGACCAGAATCGCCAGGTCTATCAAACGAATACTTGATACTACAGAGCTGGATTATACCATTCTCGGGAACGAAGAAAAATGTTGTGGGGATATGCTTTTCAGGATGGGTGAACGTAAGGCGGCTCTGGAGTTGATTGGAAGTAATAGAGAGGCGTTCCGACGACTGGGCGTGAAGACCATTTTTACCTCCTGTCCGGGGTGTCTAAAGAATCTAAAACAATATTACGGCAATGAGTTTCGGTTCATACATATTTCACAACTCCTGGATGAGTTAATCGCATCCGGGGCTATCACTTTTGCCAAAGAGCTTCGCAAGAAAGTGATTTATTTTGATGGATGCGACCTTGGACGGCAAAACAGGATATTTGAAGAACCACGACGTGTGCTTTCCGCCATCCCTGGAATTGAACTCCTTGAATATGAAAGAAATCGTGAGAATTGCCTGTGTTGCGGTGGTCCCTTGATGGCTTATAACCCGGAGTTAGCCCGTAGTATTGCGGCTGAACGTGTCCGGGAGGCTGTGGATGCTGGTGCAGAGATGATAGTGACCAACTGTCCAGCCTGTCAGATAAATCTGCGTGATGGCGTAAAGGTTGCCGGAGCAAGTATTGAAGTCCAGGACCTCTCTATGCTACTACCCAGGGTGGTGGCTAAAAAATAAAATAACCAAAATCTTGATGAATGGATTTCGGCAAAGATGAATAAAACTGCTACAAACAAAGACTTGGTAGGTGCGGTGTTAGTTATAGGTGGCGGGGTAGCTGGCATCCAGGCGTCGCTTGACCTTGCGGAATCCGGCTATAAGGTCTATCTCGTGGAGCGAAACCCCAGCATTGGTGGTGCTATGGCTCAGCTTGATAAGACGTTTCCGACCAATGATTGTTCTATGTGTATTCTCTCGCCTAAGCTGGTGGAGTGTGCACGTCATCTTAATATAGAGGTATTGAGTTACTCCGAGCTTGAAGAACTCAAAGGCGAGGCAGGGCGTTTCACGGCGGTAATCCGTAAAAAGGCGCGTTCCATTGACGAGTCGCTCTGCGTTGGCTGTGGCAATTGTTATGAGAACTGTTTATCGCGGAATGCCATCCAGATTCAGCCTGAGCCACAGATTATAGAGCTTGCCCCGGAAGTACATCAAAAAGTTGAGGAAATAATTCAAAAATACATCAATGAACCTGGTGGACTTATTCCCGTGCTCCAGGAAATTAACAGCACGTTCAGATACCTGCCGGAAGATGTCCTTTTTTATGTAGCAGTGCGACTTAAAGTTCCTCTGAGCCAGGTCTACCACGTTGCCACATTCTATACCGCTTTTAGCCTTGAGCCACGAGGTAAGCATAGCATCAGTGTGTGTATGGGCACAGCGTGTCACGTGCGTGGCGCGGAGAGAATCCTTGACCAGTTGCAAAGGCGACTGGACGTTGAGCCGGGACACACTACTCAGGACGGCATCTTCACCCTTGAGACAGTCAATTGTCTTGGTGCCTGTGCACTTGCGCCGGTTGTGGTCATTGACGGAACGTACCACGGTAGAATGACCCCTGACAGGGTCGACCCACTCATTGACGAGATTTATAAGATGGAGGAATTCGCACAATGAGGTTGAGTTCTCCAGAGGCATTAACAGAGCTACGTCAGCGTCTCATCTCTGAACGCGACCCCGCCACGCCAGTTATTATCATTTCTGCTGGCACCTGTGGCAGGGCTCAGGGTGCCGGGCTGGTGGTGGATGCATTTCGCTCTGAACTGGAGAAAAGAAATCTCACTGAGAAGGTCGTGCTACGTGTGACCGGTTGTCACGGGTACTGTCAGGCTGAACCTATTGTCATCATTCAACCCAATGACATATTTTATCGGAACGTGAGACCGGAGGACGTTGCTGAAATTATTGAGGAGACCGTTCTGAACGGGCGACTGGTTGAACGGTTACTTGCCAGTGCGGAGGGCAACACCAATAAGGTCATACACCCCTCAGAAGTCCCATTTTATGCTCACCAGCAACGTTTATTGTTGTCCTTGAATGAACTCATAGACCCCACATCAATTGAGGACTATATAGCTATTGGTGGCTATTCTGCTCTGGCAAAAGTGCTTATGAACTATACCCCTGAGCAGGTCATTGAGGAGGTAAAGAAATCAGGGTTACGCGGTCGAGGTGGTGGTGGGTTTCCTACCGGGCGTAAATGGGAAAGCTGCAGAAACGCAAAGGGCGATGTGCATTATGTCATCTGCAATGCCGATGAAGGTGACCCTGGAGCTTATATGGATAGGAGTCTTCTTGAGGGAAACCCACACAGTATCCTTGAAGGTATGCTGATTGGAGCTTATGCCATCGGCTCTACTGAAGGGTTCATCTATGTTCGCACGGAATACCCTCTGGCAGTTGAGCATACTACCATAGCAGTGGAAAAGGCGCGGGAGATGGGGTTGCTGGGTGAAAATATACTCGGCACTGACTTCAGCTTTGACATCAAGATTGTCAAAGGCAGTGGAGCGTTTGTGTGTGGAGAGTCTACAGCGCTTATGGCGTCCATTGAGGGTCGTGCTGGCGAACCCCGTGCCAAGCATATTCATACCGTAGAAAGCGGGTTATGGAATCAGCCGACTAACCTTAATAATGTGGAGACCTGGGCTAATGTGCCTTTGATTATCCAGAAAGGCGCGGAGTGGTACTCGCAAATAGGCACTGAACACAGCAAAGGCACTAAAATATTCTCTCTTGTGGGTACTATCAAGAACACGGGTCTGGTAGAGGTGCCTATGGGCATCACGTTGCGTGACATCATTTATAAAATCGGCGGCGGTATACCCGGAGACAGGAAATTCAAAGCGGTTCAGACAGGTGGTCCGTCCGGGGGATGTTTGCCTGCGGAGTATCTTGACCTGCCAGTGGATTTTGACCGTCTATACGAAGCAGGCTCTATGATGGGCTCCGGGGGGATGATTGTTATGGACGAAAATACCTGTATGGTGGATGTGGCAAAGTATTTTGTCAACTTCCTGAAAGATGAATCGTGTGGAAAGTGTACACCTTGCCGGGAAGGACTTGCCCAGATGCATCGCATATTGACTGATATTACTGAAGGACGTGGACAGGAATCTCATATTGAGACCCTGGAGTGGCTCTGCGACATCATCAAACATACTTCCCTCTGTGCACTTGGGGGTTCTGCACCCAACCCGGTGATGAGCACGCTTAAGTATTTTCGCGACGAGTATATAGCTCATATTAAAGAACGTCGTTGCCCGGCGCACGTGTGTAAGGCATTGGTGCATTATTCTATAGACCCGGAGAAATGCACTGGCTGCGGAGTATGTCGGACTAAGTGTCCTGGCGAGGCAATCTCCGGCGAGAAGAAACAGCCGCATATAATTGACGAAGATAAATGCGTAAAGTGCGGCGTTTGCAAGGAAGTATGCAAATTTGATGCAATAATCATAAGGTAAGTAG
>JAGHBZ010000345.1 GCA_021160705.1 Candidatus Sumerlaeota bacterium | reverse complement strand
GTCCCTGACATTAAGCCTATTATTTTCATTGTTAGCCCTTGTAGTTCTTGAACTCACTATGCTCAAAAAAATTGACTTAATTAAGAGAAATGTAATATAAAAAAATTTGTAATACAACTATGGTGAACTATGCAATACCAATAAAATCTCTGATAAAATAAGCAACCTTATGACGCAGGAAATCGCATATTTGCGAGTCGTACACCAGCATCCGGATTTACCTCCGGAATTCAAAATTGACAGACCAATTGTAACTATTGGTCGGCATCCCTCTAATGACATCACTTTGCCCTTCTCATCAGTATCTCGATTTCACAGTCGTATTGAAGTACATAACAATCGCTTTTATATCATAGACCTTAACAGCAGTAACGGCACGTATGTAAACGGACGGCGCATCACCCAGAGCGCTCTTAGCGATGGGGATATTGTAATTTTTGGCAATATTGAATTGCAATTCTCACGTGAGTCGCTCGTTGAAAAAATTGGGCGCGAGGAAGATAGCCAGGCTACCGAAGTAGAAATTATCACTACTCAGGTAGGTGGTCAGACAGAGATACGCTCCAAGATAAACGTCGACTCCACACCATTGCCCGGTGCTGAAGCAGAATGTCTTGACCGTAATACTCTTATTCGTGCACATGGCAGACTGGCAACACTATATAAACTCAGCGATATCCTTCGTTCTGTAAGCGACGAGAAGGAAATGTTAAGACGCGTCTTAAGTCTTATTTTTGATGTCTTACCTGCTGACCGTGGAGCAATTCTCCTCACCACGAACGACAAAGCCAAGCCTCTGCGAGCCGCCATCGTCAGACATCGCGACGCTACCTCTAAGCCGAGTGAAATCGCTGTCAGCGAAACCATCGTTAATCGCTGTATAAATGAGCGAGTCGCCATCCTGAGTAGCGACGCATTGACCGATACAAGGTTTGACGCCGCTGAAAGTATTGTGCAACACGAGATTCGCTCTATTATGTGTGTACCGCTTATTGTGCAAAATAAAGTGGTCGGACTTATTCACGTTGATACTCGTGAAAGTGTGCAGGCGTTCACTGAAGAAGACCTGGCTTTTTTAACCAGCATAGCAAACGAACTCGCCGTTTCAATTGAGCATTTACGGCTCCAGCAGGAGTTCATCTGCAAAGAACGTATGGCTGCCATTGGCGAGACTATCACAAGTATCGCTCATAGTATTAAAAACCTGCTTCTGCTATCCAGAGGTGGGTGCGAACTGATGGACAAAAGCATCCGGCAGAATTCCATTGAGTCTGTCAAAGACTGCTGGGGCGTCATTAAACGTACCCTTGATAAAATCTCCTCTATGGTACGCGATATGCTGGAGTACTCCCGACAACGTCGGATTGAATATAGAGAATGTGACATCAATGAACTTATTCGCTCTATATGTGCTTCCTTTGAGAACGAACTCAAGAAAAAGAATATAGAACTGGAGCTCGACTTAGACCAACAAATTCAGTCCCGAAAACTTGACGAAGATGGCCTTCATAGAGTTCTGGTCAATCTTCTGGTGAATGCTATTGAATCTATTAATCGCCCTCAAGGCAAGATTTTGGTCCAGACATCTTTATTACCAACCAATTCTATTATGATAAAAGTCAGTGACAATGGGATTGGTATACCTGAGGAGGACATCTCTAAAATATTTTACCCCTTCTATAGCACTAAAGGTGCAGTTGGAACCGGACTCGGGTTACCTATAACACAAAAAATTATTGAAGAACTCGGGGGCAAGATAGAAGTCGAGTCTGTACGTAATGAAGGTACAACATTTACGGTCACTGTGCCTCTTTTAGAAACCAGTTGTTTTGATGTCAATGATTCATAACTTCACCACCAGGAGAAAATATAATTATTTTCGCTGGAGTTTGAAAATCGATTACCGTAATGGCAAAACTTCTCACTGCAGAGTCTTTAGTGTGCTGGTATTACTCTCACTCTTGTTGATACCCTGTCACCCTGTCCAATCCGCTCAGGAGACACACTCAATTACTGCCTTTGCACCACTCTTCTATGCAACGAGAGAAAAACCCTTTGAATATAGTTACTATGCCCTTTTCTCGGTGTTCAATATATATAAAAAACCGGAAGCCTTTTCAGTACGGCTCTCTCCACTCGTTTCGTATACTCGAAGAACAAAACATAACGCAACCCGCAAGACCTTCTCCTGTTTATGGCCCCTCATTACCTCCAAATCAACTTTCTATCCCGATAAACAGAACTACTATTCCCGTGCCGTGCTTTTCCCGCTGGCTCTCTCGCAGAAGAAAATTACTCCTTTCACCTATTTTACTATCAAACAGTTCATTCCTTTTTATTTCTCAAGCAATCAAGGAAACGGGCGGAGTTATATAGTCCTTTTCCCTTTTTTCTGGTGGGGTAAAGATGTCCGTGTATTTATTCCTTTCTATTCTCCGCGCAGACAAAGCTTTTTTGGTATATTCCCTTTCTGTGGGAAATTTAAGGGGCTGTGGGGACGTGATAAAATACAATTCTTTCTCTGGCCCCTGCTCACTCTCAGCGAAAAAGACCACGTTCAATCAATCCATTTCCCCTGGCCATTTCTCGGAATATATCGGGGTAAAGGTGGTAGTGGGGCAAAATGCTGGCCTTTATTGGGCTTCTTGAGAAGACCTAATCTTTCTACAAAAGCCTATTTTTTATGGCCCCTCGGGCATTATCGCTACATCATTGACCCTTCTACTGGAGTTGTGAAAGAAAAAATAAAGTCTTTTCTGCCTTTGTATCTCAGTATTGACAAAAATAAATATCACCTCCGTTATTATTTCCCTGTTTACGGTAGAGAAGAAACACCAAAGAGAATTTCTACAAGCTACTTTTTCCCCTTATTCACTACATCCTATTTCCCTGAGCAAAAAGACAGAGAAAGGAGGATATTAGGCTTTCTCCTGCGATGGCGAAGAGGGAAGGCGCAAAGAAAAATTTATGAGTTCTTTCCGCTGTTCAAAAAAGATACTGACCCTCACAGGGCTCGCTCTTATATTATGTTCCCTGTGTATACCTACAAGCTTGACAGAGACAAACATATTGAGTTCAGGCGGCATTATCTTGTCCCATTTGTTATCTCCAGACAAAAAATTTGGCTCAGTTACCAAAATGAGAAAGAGAAACAACTGGTGATAGTACCCTTTTTTGGTTCTTTACACAGTAGAGAAGGCGAGTCCTTATTCCGTGTGTTCTGGCCACTCTGGTATACCACTGCCGAGCCTGTTGAAGAAAATTTTGCACCGCTCTGGACTGTTTTTGAGCGGCGTAAGGACGCAATGGGCAACATTGATGTCACTGCATTCTGGCATATCTTCTCATATCACCGAAAAACAAAAAAAGTATGCTGGGAAATTAATCCCTTCCTCTTTAGATACAAAACCTCTGATAATGAAAGGGAATTTGAGCTATTAGGCGGATTATTAGGATATAGAAAACAATTCAATCAAAGGATTTTCAAAATTCTCTATTTTCCTATTAAGATACCGTAGTTTAGCAATCTTTAGGAAAGTTGTGGGATCAGACCTCATTTTCGCATTTTAGCGAGGTTGGTGTTCGTGAACAGAAACCACGAATGTGCACAAATTTTCGCAAAAGGGGAAAATCATAAAACTCGCCACTGAGGACTCAGAGGTCACAGAGGTTATACCACAATTCTTTTGGTACCAGTAAAAAGCCTTTTCTTTCTCTTCAGCGAGAATATCACATATTTTAGATTTTTTCTTCTCAGTATACTCGGTGAACTCTGTGGCTAAGATGAAAAAGAGCAAGCCATAGAGGGCTCAGAGTTTACTGAGATTTAGTAATCCATCGTGGTTTCAGAAGAAAAAATCTTTAACCACGAATGAGCACAAATTTTCGCAAAAGGGAAAAATCATAAAACTTGCCACTGAGGACTCAGAGGTCACAGAGGTTATACCGCAATTCTTTTGGTACCATTAAAGAGCCTCTTCTTTCTCTTCGGCAGGAATATTACATATTTTAGGGTTGTAAGGAAATCCGTTGTATCCGTTAAGTCCGTTATGTCCGTTTAGTCCGTTGAATCGGTTAGTCGGATTAGGTCGGGTAGTCGGTTTGGTCGGTTCAGTCGG
>JAGHBZ010000087.1 GCA_021160705.1 Candidatus Sumerlaeota bacterium | reverse complement strand
TTGGTATTTATACGAATAAAATTTTTGATAGTTACTAAAAAAACTATAGTTGTGCTTGACAAGAAGGAGGAGAGTCACTATGAGTATAGTAATGAGGTTCACTAAGATTATTTGCATAGTTATAACCTTGAGTATGCTCTTTATCGGTGCTAACGCTGAAAAGAGAGAAGGAGCAAAGGATGTGGTCTTCTCTCAGGTGCCTGAAAAGTTCGGGAAAGCGACTCTAACAGGAAATCCTAAGATTGCCTCAGCCCTCCAGCAGGTTATTGACAAACTCCAGAAAAACCCTGAGTCGCTTAAAGCCTTTTCTAAGAGAATGCTGGAGGGGATTAATGGGATTAAGACCACCGCTGGTATAGGTATCACCAGAGATAATAAGATTATTGTTGCGATTAAAGTCAAAGAAGTAGATACCAGCATACTGGATAAACTCTCAAATGCAGGAATAGAAGTAATCAGACCTTCACCACAACGGCAACTGATTTATGCCCGTCTGACAAGAGATGAGATTTATAAGGTCTCGTTGTTACCAGAAGTAAAATTAATTCGGTTGCCAGAACCGGTGGTGTTTTTTACCGGGAGTAAAGTTACGCGTGGAGATTTCTGGCTCCAGACCGACGAGGTCAGGCGTCAGTTTAATTACGATGGCACTGGCGTTAAAGTTGGTGTCATCTCTGATGGTATGGGATTTACCGGACAAAGCGTCGCTACTGGAGACCTGCCAACTTATGATGGACCCTGCGTGGACCCACCCGAGGGATATTATCCACCCAGTGATATTCAGTTTTACTCATTCGTGGAGGACTCCACCTATGAGATGTACTGGGATATGCCGGGAACTCAAGAGGATAAAATAAGAATGGCTCCAAGTGATACTAACCCTTATGCATTCCGCGAGGGCACTGCAATGATGGAGATTATTTACGACCTTGCACCCGGGGCAAAATTGTTCTTCTCTAATTTTGACCCATATATTGTGGAGAGCCTGAATGAATCAAAGGACTGGCTAGCCTCGCAGGGATGTGATATTATCTGTGACGACATCGGATGGTTTAACGTCGGAAACCTTGACGGTACAAACATACTTTCGCTGAAAAGCACAGAGCTCGTCCAGAACGGGCATTTGTATTACACGGCTGTGGGAAATCTCGCACAAGCGCACTATGGAGGCTATTTTACTGACGACCCGTCTCATCCGAATAGAATCCATAACTTCATCTACGACCCGGTGAACCAGCGCTATGATGAGACCCTTGAAGTGAGAATTCCCTATATGGGTTATGCCATAATTGCACTAACCTGGTACGAGCCTTTTGGTCAGTCGGGCGACGACATTGACCTGTATGTCCTTGACTCTCATACACTTGACCTGAGCAATCCTCTTGCCTTTAGCACGGAGTATCAGCAGGGTGATGGCGACCCGGTAGAGTACATCTACTTCCCGAACTTTGGCTATGACACGGTAGTCAGCATCGTAATTACACGTAAGAATATTGACCTTACCCCACGCCGGATGGACCTTTTTGTATATGGATACTGTGAGATGCTTGAGCATATTGTTCCTGAGTCAAGCATTACCTGTAATAACGACGCTGGAGGTGGCGTTATGTCGATTGGTGCAATTGACGTTAACACTCCTCGTCGTATCGCTGTGGAGTATTTCTCCAGTCGGGGTCCGACCATTGACGGCAGAATTAAACCAGAGATGGCAAACTATGATGGTGTGGAGACCTCAGTGCCGGGGTTTGAATCATTCTATGGGACTTCTGCCGCTTCACCGCACGCCGCTGGGGTCGCTGCACTACTCCGTCAACTTCTCCCCTACGAGACACCTGACCAGGTTAACTCCTATCTGCGATTTTTCTGCGATGACCTTGCACCCTCTGGTGTAGATAATATATCTGGTTCTGGCAGAATGATTGCCTACCCAATCTTTGACCAGCTGATTAACACAGGATGGGTGAACCGAGTCCGAACCTATAATTTTAATACCGACGAGGAAGGCTGGCAATATTACTCACCACCAGGTTTCACAGCGCCTCAGTTCTCCTGGCAACCCGGCAACCTGGTTATGACTGCAATCAACAATGTGAATACATTTGGTTATTGGGTGAGTCCAGTTGTGGATTTTCAGCCAGACCATTCCATCCAGCTCATTGCTGATAAGGTATATCAAGTAAGATGTCGAATTGCCTCTGATGCAAATCCCACTAACTTCCCATCGTTCCGTATAAGTGTTCACTCCGGTGCAGAGAATGAAATCGCACAAAAACTTATCAACAGCACTAATGGCAGTGGTGTATACCCCCCGCCAGAAGGACGCTACTACTACCTCTATTTCCGCCCTGACCAGGCGAGCATTGCCTCAGGGGTTCGGATTGTGGTGGATATGATTAACTTTGACCCCGAGGATAGCCCAAGCGCTTCCCTTTACATAGATGAGGTGCAAATTAAGGAACTCAATATACCTTATTAACCGCTTACCCAGGCATTTCTGTGCGAAAAGATTTTGGGGTTTTGTAACCGCGTGCTTCAAATAATAACCAGCTATCTCCTTACTTTGAAGAAGTATGACGACCAAAGGCAAGACTTATTCCCAGGAGGAAGCCATCGGGAAGAATTAGAACTTTACTTCAGCGGGACCACGTGCTGAAGGTTCTCCAATCTCAAAGTACTCCTTTTCCGGAAAAGCAAAAAGCATTGCAACTATCCGGCTGGGGAACTTTTCGCGAAGCATCTCATATCGCATAACTATGTCATTATAGAACTCACGTTGAAACGCTATCTTGTTCTCAATGTCCGCCAGCTCGGTCTGGAGTTGCAGGAAATTTTCGTTCGCTTTGAGCTGAGGATACCTCTCAGCGAGCGCAAATAAACTTTTCAGGGTAGATGTAAGAAAATTTTCCGCCTCTCCCTGTTCACGGGGTGTAGTAGCAGAGAACGCCCGTGCACGTGCCTCCGTCACTTTTGTCAGGGTCTCCCGCTCATGTGAGGCGTAACCCTTTACTGTCTCTACAAGGTTGTCTACCAGGTCATATCGGCGACGCAATTGAACATCAATCTGCGACCAGGCATTCTCTACCATATTCCGTAAAGAAATGAATCGGTTATAAGTGAGAAGCATATATATACCACAAAGTAGTAATACCGTCAGGATTAACCAGTTTATACTCATTCTGTTATCCTCCTACTCCTGCTTAGAAGTTGTATTAATATTGCTCCTTTTATTCGGTTAAATCTATAAACCAACCTTTCTGAAATTGGAAGTACTCCGACTAAGTTACAATTAGTTAGTTGATTTACAATAAAATCTTACGAAGCTCACTGCAACATTAAAAATATACTTGCATTACATTCACGTGTGGAATTTAATTATCATTTCGTAGTTGTTTTTGCAGTGGATTAACTCACTAAAATCGTCCCATTCATATATATGAAAAGGAGGAAACCAATCAATGGCAACGAGAGGTAATATGGTTGTCGCTCAATCTGGTGGACCTACAATGGTCATCAATCGTTCGTTAATCGGCATCATCAACGAAGCCCTGAAGTACTCAGATATTGAGTATATTTTAGGTGGTAAATATGGGCTTGAAGGGATTTTACAGGAGAAATTCATTGACCTCAGAAAAGAGGCGTCACGGCGTTTAGACATTATCGCACGCTCTCCTGGTGCTGCTCTGGGCTCCTGTCGACTAAGACCTGATACGGAAATATGCAAGAGGTTATTCCAGATATTCAAGAAATACAATGTGAAATATTTCTTTTATATTGGCGGGAATGATTCGGCAAAAGCCGCAAGCATTGTCAACAAAATTGCAAAAGATGAAAAC
>JAGHBZ010000045.1 GCA_021160705.1 Candidatus Sumerlaeota bacterium | reverse complement strand
CCTGGCTTCCTTGTCTCCTTATAGAAAAAAAAGAGTATTTATTAGGAATCCAGGAGACCAGGATAACTCTGGAAAAGTATGATTTTTCCGCTTCAATCAGAAAGGGAAATCAATCCTACGATATGCTTACCACAAAGCAAAGCCCGAACTTTAGTGATTCTGACTCCACAGGTTATAAGGAGGGATAGGAGCGAAATCACGCTTCCCCATAGGAGTGAGGAGGGTAGAAAATATTTTGTGACGATATGCTTTCCCGGCGTGATGAATACTCCGCTTAATGTATGATTGACCCTGATTAGGGGTGCAGGTGTGTTGTCAATTAATACTCGCCAGCCCGGGTAGTAATTCTCACTGAACACGAGTATATTTCCTGAACGGCAACTCACTTCATAGACCTGTCTATTCGGGGTAAAATAGATTCGTTGCACCGAATTTGCCTCAGGCAGGTTTTCCCTGGGCTGAGGGTTCAGTTCAGGCGGAGCAATATTAGTATAGACCGTTGCAGAGTCCTTTGTCTCAGTAAGCAGGGAAAGGAGCTGGTATTTATCGCCGTTGAATTTTTTTGCTCTGGCTATAAACGCAGGACCAAGCGCAGAGGGGTTGCTATAGACGTTCAAGCCAAACGGGAAATGGCGAAGAAGTCGGAGTTCTGGATAGTTCAGGTCTCGATACGTAAGGATAATCCGTACGTCAAGCCAATCCAGCATTGTCGGGTTAGTAATGTCCTCCACAAAGAGCAGGGCACCAGGAGATTTATCTATGGGCCGTCCTGAGAGTGCGTTCATAAACTCCCCAAACGAGCGAATATATACCGGGTCGTAGCCACGTGCATCGCAGAGGCTGAAAACCATTGCCCTGTCAGGATATATCTCCATCTGGTTCTGGTCGTTGAGCCAGGAGTAGACATCATCAAGCGCCAGAAAGCGGTGTCCATACTCATTCAGGTGTCCTTTGAGCACAGATGTCAGCGAGCTGGCAGGATAAAATTTTCGGGAAAAATATCGTGCAGGGATTGCTTCAATAAATTTTATGCCAAACACAAAGACGTCAAAGACAATGATGCCCAGTAGCAGGACGGTGAGTGTTTTGTGGGTAAGGCGGTGGAGAAGAAACAACACCAGAATCACTGCGGTCAGCGTGGCTAACGTGAACGTCGTAAGTACAGAGATTCTGGCACGTTGAAGACAGCTGGCAATCGCTTCAGCTGAAATATCGGGTGGTGCATTAGCAAAATTCTTATACAGCCCCAATCCTTTCAGAAGTGCTGGTAGGGCTGTGTAGCAAAGTACTGCGCTTATCACTATGAGAATCAGCAGGAAAACTGCTGACCATCGGAGATGAGGAGCGAGTTCCTCCTTTTTTTTTATTAATGTGTCAAGGCTCAGAGATGCCAGAATCGTTATTCCCAAAATGTAAAGAAAAAGCCATCGCGCAGGAACTCGAAACTTGTTTATGCCAGGAAGGATATGATAGGCGACCCAATAAAGCGGTGAATACCGTCCCAAAGCCATTCCCAGGGCGACGATGATAAATATTAGAGAACCAACAACAAACGCTCGGTTAAGAGGCGAGGAGTCAGACTCAGCAAACAGGTGGCGTCGGGACGGGCGCGAAATAAACTGCAGTAGAAATAAAACTACCAGCACAAGAGCAGGAATGCTGACATAGGCATTTATCTCCCAGTATCCCTCCAGTCCACCCCAGTAGATTTCCGGTCTGGTTGGCGAGTGAAAAATATCAGGGAAAACCCAGGTAAGCAAAAATCTCGGTCTAAGCGAATCAATGGTTGCATACTCCCAGGCGGTTTTTCCTGCACGCTCAAAACTGTGACGCATAAATTCATAGGTGGGCAATAGCTGAACAGCACACACTCCTGCGGCTAATATCATAATCAGAAGAGTGCCCGCAATTAACCGAAAAAGGAGTCTTCTCTCAGAAAGAATCTGGCGTCGATTGAGCACAAGAAAAACGAGAAACAAAATAGCAATGGCATAGCTGGATATGATAGCGATTTGTGGTGCACCTGCCAGTAGCTGGAGTGCCATCAGTAAAGCGGTGAGGGAGGCAAACCGGAGACTGCGTGTAGCAATCCATCGGCAAAAGGCATAAAAAATTAGCGGAGTCCATACCCCGGTAAAAATAAATAGCACTATCCCGCTATAGAGTCGTGTCAGAAAAAATCCGCTGAATATGAAGATAAGTGCACCCATACACGATGCCTGCCAGCGCAGTCCCATAACTTTTGTGAGGAATAGATAACTCCCCCATAGCCCGATAAGGAGATGGATAATTGCAAGGAGGGTAAACGTCCATTCAGGACGAAGCACAATATGGAGCAAATTTGGCGGGTAAAATAGCCCCAGCTGAATATCGGCGAGATACGGTCTGCCACAAAAAATTAGCGGATTCCATAGCGGGAAAACGCCCTGCTTTATCCAATATCGCCAGAAGTTTTTATACGGGATGTATTGATTGACAAGGTCGCCACCAGAAAGAACTCTTTGCCCCAAGACCAGCGGAGCACAATAAAGAATCAAGACCCCGGCAAGGAAAACCAGAGGAATCCAGCGAATGGTAGGTTTTGCATTGTGCGAAGACATTATCTATTCATACCTGAATGCCACTCTTCTCCGAAGCCAGGGATTTCAGATTTAGCATTTTTGAAAAAAATTAAACCTCTTATTGAAATTTTCTTGTGGTTCAGGTTGACCCGGAGAACAAACATTTGGGAATCCCCCTTAAATTTTAATAAGGTAGGTCTTCCCTTATTGACAAATTGTTTATCTTATCCAAAAAGGTAGGTCTACCACCTTAAAAAGACAGGGGTCAAGGGGAAAGAGATATAAATGCCGTTCTCGGCATATTCACGTAGAAAAATTTATGATATTTCTTTTACAAACCAGCACAAACAGATTAAAATAGAAATACCGGACTCAACGGACTCAACGGATAAAAGAATATGATGTTCTCTAATTAGACCCTTGATAATGCCAGACCGGGTGTGAGTAGTTTCAAGTCATCAAACCAGTAAGCGGTATCATCGCGCTCTGCTATAACGAACCGAGACCTATTCTTTGGTTGTGCTGCTCGATGGTAGCGCAGATAGATATATTCAGTATCAATGCCCAGTATTTCTATCTTTCCAGAAGAATGAGACATAGAGTACCGGGCGCGTTTGGCTAACCCAGAGACTTTAGTTTTAGCCTTTTCAAAGATTTTATAGCCCTCCACAAGTGGAACAGCATAAGGTTTGTTGCCCAGAGTAGGACGGCATTGGAACACATAATAGGGCGAGACACCAATAAACGAAAGTTTTCGGAAGAGCTCTGCCAGCACGTCCGGGTCATCGTTAATCCCACGAATTAATGGGGTCTGATTTACTAATACTGCACCTGCATTAAATAATTGTGCAATGCCTTGAATTGCCACATCGGTTATTTCGCGGGGATGATTAATTTGAACGACTATGTAAATTCGTTTATCGGGTCGGCTATATTTGCTTATCATCTCCGGCAGTGAAGGGTCTTCCAGTATCCGATATGGATTAAACACAGGGATTTTCGTCCCGATACGAATGATTCCCACGTGCTCAATCTCTCGCAAAGCACTTATAAGACGCTCAAGTTTGTGTGTAGACAGTAGTAAAGGTTCCCCGCCGGTTAGCAGGACATTGGTAATCTCAGGGTG
>JAGHBZ010000037.1 GCA_021160705.1 Candidatus Sumerlaeota bacterium | reverse complement strand
GAGCAACATCCTGATATGGATTCACCCGCGGATATGTATCTTGAGGGCAGTGACCAGCATCGTGGATGGTTCCAATCATCACTCCTCGTAAGTATGGGCGCACGGGATAGGGCACCATATAAGACAGTGCTCACTCATGGGTTCATTCTTGATGAGCAGGGCGAGGCTATGAGCAAATCCAAAGGTAATGTTATTTCGCCGGAGGAGATAATCGGTAAATTTGGTGCAGATGTGCTTAGGCTCTGGGTAGTCTCAGAAGATTATCGCAATGACGTGAAGGTCTCGTTTGAGATACTTGAGCGTATTGCAGAGGCATATCGCCGAATTAGAAACACCCTGAGATTTTTGCTGGGCAACCTCACAGACTTTGACCCTGAACAACACACAGTAGATTATGGTGAGCTTATGGAGTTAGACCGCTGGGCATTGCACCAATTGTTTGTATTGATAAAGGAAGTGGAACGTGCCTATGAGAAGTTTGAGTTTCATAAAATATTTCATTTAGTACACAAGTTTTGTATTGTAGAGATGAGCTCAATATATCTGGATGTCTTGAAGGACAGGCTGTACTGTTCAGGTGCAGACCAACCAGAACGCCGTTCAGCTCAAACGGCACTCTTTGCAATTGCTTCAGCACTTATTCGACTACTTGCACCAATACTGGTGTTCACGTCTGATGAGAGCTGGCAATATTTATCCCGTGATAGCGAGAGTGTTCATCTTACAGACTTTCCCACTCCACCGCCGGAATGGTTTGATGAAGAACTCAATAAACGCTGGGAGAAACTCCTTGAGGTTCGTGAACTGGTATTAACTGCGCTGGAGCAGGCACGGCGTCAGCGGGTTATTGGGCACTCGCTGGATGCTGGCGTGAACATTCTTACTTCAAACAGAAAGTGGTTTGAATTGCTCGAGAGCTATAAGCTTATATTAGCGGACTTTTTTATTGTGTCGGCAGTTAAAATAACACTCACGTCCGCGGAGAAAATACCGAAAAGAGAAGAAAGTGGGGAAGAAAAAGCTCTTCCCATATTTGTAGAAATATCTCCTGCACCCGGTAAAAAATGTGAACGGTGCTGGCGATTTGACATAAAAGTTGGCAGCGATGCTGAGTTTCCAACATTGTGTGAAAGATGCAGTAATGTATTGAGGAGGGCTCAATAATGGGAAAAAAGAAAACCACAAAAACAAAAAAAAGACCAGAACCAACAAAATCAAAACGCTCAGCGAAATCTCCAAAACCCAGGGCAAAAAGTGCAAGACGCGCAGTAAAAACTAAGAAAGCGGCTCGCACAGCAAGGAAGCCAAAACGCACAGCAGTAGCACGACCTTCGCAGAAAAAGGCACAGACCAGAAAAGCAAAACGCCAGCAGCAGATTTCACGCCTGTTAGAGAAGAAGGCTGAAAAGAAAAAAACCGAAGCAAAGAAAACTAAAAAGAGGAAAACTCTGAAGAGAAAAGTATTAAAATTCAAAGAGACTGAAAAAAAAGTCAGGCGAAAAAAAACCGCTAAATTTAAAAAGGCTGATTTAGAAAAACTAAAGAACGCACTCCTGCAGGAAAAAGAAAGAATCCAGGAGCAACTCCGCCGACTTGAACGGCTCTCTGCTACTGATGGAACGTTCCGCACCGCAGATGAGATACCTCATCATTCTATGCATATCGCTGAATTTGCCTCTGATAACCAGGCGATTGACGCAGCAATTGGATTGCGTAGCCTCAAGGAAGAACAACTCGCTCAAATTGAAGAGGCACTTGAAAAAATAGAACGTGGCGAATATGGTATCTGCGAATCCTGTGGTGGTATGATTGATATTGAACGTCTGCTCGTTTTGCCTTCTGCGAAGTTCTGTCTGGAATGCAAGAAAAAAATTGAAACAGGCGGAGGGTTCTGATTTTGCGTTTTTATGCAACGGCGATTCTTGTGCTGGTAATTGACCAGCTCTCAAAACTTATTGCCCTTCAATATCTCAGACCCATTGAGGGCGTTGAAATTATACCCGGATTCTTTCGCCTTTACTACGCAACAAACACAGGTGGCGCATTCTCTATTCTCAGCGACAGTACCGCCATACTTATTATCTTCTCGTTGGTGGCGATTGTGGTGATATTTGCCTGGCAATTTACTCTTCCCCACAAAGATTGGGTTATGCGTATCACGTTAGGTCTGATTTTTGGTGGCGCTATCGGAAATCTAATAGACCGATTCACACGAGGGTTTGTGATTGATTTTCTTGATTTCCACTGGCGGTATCGACTCCACTGGCCGACGTTTAACTTCGCTGATACCTTCATCTGTATTGGCGTGGGGCTTATCGTGGTCTGGACGGTGTTTCCACAAATTCACCACAAAATCATCGGTATCAGTCCCTGTGAAAAAGAAAATCGCTAAACGTATTTTTGCCTCACTGAGAAAATCTTTTCACTTGCTTTTGAGTAATTATGCTATGTATAATATTATTGTATTTTCACTTTATGTGGGGCAGTAGTTCAGTCTTGGGAGAACGCCGCCCTTGCAAGGCGGAGGTCGGGGGTTCGAATCCCCTCTGCTCCACCACCTGAGAGCCCGTGAACAATTCGTTTATTTAACCGTTTCAGAGTTTGACCTCCGAGGAGTTCTCAAAAAAACACGATGTTACGAAATGTTATGCCTTAGCCAACATCGTGTTCCCTAATAATTTGCGCTACCCTTAAACTACCAGCTTTTTATGATTCTGTTTCCCAAATAAACTTCTCTCCATTCATCGGGGTAGCCCTTTGCTCATTATTGAATAAAATCTCTAAGGAGTTAATAGATTTCTTCCACAAGTACTTCCTCAAGATATAGCCAGGTGGTGGTGTCGTCGTTATCGCTAAAACTCATTATGTCAAAAGATAATTCAATCTTATTATCCGACACTCCAGTGACCACTGGATTGAAATACACGTCATACCATCTGGGTGTGGAGTCAGACGGGGCCTGGGAATTATAGCTGTTAACCACCCGATTCCACGCCTGCCAGGAGTCTTTTTGATTAACTCGTAGCCTGAATAGGACTGTCTGGTCAGGGTCAGTGGCGCTACTGCTGACCAGCCACCGGGCACGATACAAATGTCCGTTCTCAATTGTCACTTCTGGACTCACCCAGTATGAGAAACAATTGGTTGAGCCAGCAGGATTAAGTCCCAGATGTCCGGGTTCAGAAAGAGAAGTAGGTTCATCAAACGGTTTGAGGTTGCCTTTAAATTGCCATCCCTCTTCATCGGTGTCAAAGGTATAATGTGCAATCAGGTGCGGCTGGGGTGTGGGGGTAACAGTGGGCGTTGGTGATGGCGTGGGTGAGGGAGTAGGACTCGGAGTCGGGGTCGGTGAGGGAGTAGGAGTAGGCGACGGCGTAGACGTGGGAGTTGGCGACGGCAAAACCACTGGCGTCGGTGTGCTGGAGGTATCGTCATCGCAGTAGCGATTCTGCCAGTCGTCTGCATCCGGAGGTTTCACCACCCGCCCGATATATATCTGCGAGGGATTCACTCCGCTTGTCTCACCGAAATATTCAGTGTGAAACCCTATTCCATTGGTTGAAGATTGCGTTGACCAGTAGTTGATGCCAATGATGGTATCGTCAGTATCTCTGACCCACTCGCGGAATATTACACTGTGTCCACTACCGCTATGACGCCAGAACTGGACAAAATCTCCGTCCAGAGCCTGGTCCCAGTCGGTTATTTCAAAGCCGACGTTATAGTTCACGATTGCCTCCACAGCCCCTTTGTCGCCGACGCTACCACCAACAATATACCACACACGCCGAAATGCTCTCATATCATCTACACTCATTCCCGCAATAGAATCAAACCCATAAGTGCTATTGTATACCTCATAGGCATCCATAAATGTCTCGTAAGTGATGCCCACACAATAACAGGCATTACCCGGCGTATTGTCGGAAAGGATTAACGAGCCTCTGTAGTAAATATCGTGGGTCACTCCATTACCGCTCCAGAGGTAAGGATATGAACCGTCGCGAGGATAACTGAGGTAGTGCTCTACAATCCAGGGATTCATCTCCATTGGTGACATATAGGCTCTAAAATATACACCAGCATACTCGTCCGGGATTGAAGTGGTAAACGTGACACTCCCTGAAGCTGAATTATAGCCCGTTCCGTTATTGTCTTTATACAAGCGCTGAATCACGTTGCTGGTAGAGACATCAATAATCTCAAGGTAGAGCCGACCCCTATGCCCGGTCTGATAAAAATTTGTTGAATAATTCACGGTAACGTCAAAGACTTCGCCAGGCACAAGGCTGGAGGGAAAATCTATAATGCTAACGGTGACTGTAGGGGTAGTAGTACTGGCTTTTCTGAAGATGTTTTCGACAATGTCACCCCAAGAAAATGCTATTGCGTTGAGCGAAAAACACATCAGGATAAGCAGTAAAACTCTCAGTTTTAGTTTTCTTATTTTCCGTCTTGTATTCATTTTTGCTGAAGTTATGTACCAATTCAAGCTCGCTACTCGAGCTCCATTAACCTCCGAGTGACTCGCTAAAAGACAACGTATGATAGGATAATGTCTGCTCTACGATAGGTCAAGCATTTCAGATGGCATAAAAACGCCGGTCATCCGTTGGTGGTCGGTGAGGTTAAGACACTGGTGTAAGCACTTGACATTGCTATATTTTCTATATTAAAAATGTGGATGTTTAAATGAGTTTGAAGCAGTAACAGTGCTCCACAGAAATTTTCATAGGAGACTGAGAATGAAATCTAAACTATCGCAACAACCAATCTGTTTATCCTCAACAATGAGGGTGATGTTGGTTCTGTTTTGCGGTGTTGGGCTCATAGCGTTCTCTCTTTTTCTTTTCTCCTGCACATCACTGCAAGAAGTGGAACAACCCAAAAAGCCTGGAACTATAAAGGAGACTATCCAGAAACCTACACCTTCTCCCACGATTAAAGAGACCCGAACCTCAGAGCACATTATTGTGGGTGAACGGGGACTCACTCAAATGAGAAAAGTGCCCGGGGGGAAAGGAAGAGAGTTCTCGCTTACATTTGATGGGAGAGAAACGAAATTCGTTTTTATATTAAAGGGTAAACCAGCATTAGGAG
>JAGHBZ010000048.1 GCA_021160705.1 Candidatus Sumerlaeota bacterium | reverse complement strand
ACTTATTTCTTTAATGACAATCCTCTAATTTAACATAAAATTATAAAACCCTCTCTTTTATCTCATAAACTTGATTCGTGTCAATAGTTTTTTTAAAAAAATCAATTTTTTTATTAATAAAGATACCAGTTTGTCATTTCTGAGGGTATGTATTCTGGCGGTATATCCCTCTCAAGCAGATACTTCCGCCTCAACTCCACATACTTCTTTAATTGCTCAATCTGTGATACAAACCTCCCATTATCTTCCCATTTGTCCGGGTCTCTCAGGACATCTTCTCTTATAGCTGAGTAAAGCTCATCAATTCTCTGCCACCAGATTGTCTCGGTAAAATCATCCTGTAAGGCTTGATACAGGCGTCTGTAATATTCTGCACGCAATTCAGGGTCATCTCGCACTGCACAAAATAGCGGATTACCATCCACGTTATAAAACGACGGTTGCGTGGTAATGAAATCGTCATTTAACAAGCCATTCTCTGGACTATAAATATGACCCCAGGTCAGGTCATTATCCCAGGGAAATATCTCCCACCTCCCCCCAGCATCCGGGGGGTTCAGAAATAGATAATGATTCTTGTGCCAATCTTCGGCGTTTGAAACAAGTGTCCGGGCAACACAGTAATTTATAAGATTTTCAATCCTAAATACACTCCTCAGAAATCCGCCTCTTTGCTTTGGAGTCCGTGCATTTAACTCCTCAACAAATCTCTGTATGGCTGAGTAATCTGATTTATCTCTTCCCGACTTCTTTTCATACAGATAAGGATACAGTGACGGAGAGGCTGGCAGTGACTCACTGTGATGTGATTGATATAGCTCCCCATAATCATCATCGCGTCCTATACTTCGAAGCCACCGGGTATTAAGTTGTTCTATGCGGTAATACACACCGCTATACCTCTCATTTATATATAACCTCACGAATTCTATTTCAGGTACGGGTACACCCAGGCGCGAGTATACCTCCATACTCAAAGCATTCCTGATATGAGAGGCGTCGTGATAGTCAGAATTAAGATTTATTATCCTCCGCCCACCTTCAAGTGTATGAGATTTTGGTAGTCGGACTTTCCAAGCTTTCTTGGGAAAACTCCGTGCTGACCTACCTCTCAAACTTATAATCACATTATCAAAGAGTTCTCCATTATGAATATATGAGCCAATTACGCTAAGGTCTTCATCATTTGGGTTAAGGTAAATCTTCTGAATATCTTCAGGATACATAAGGAGCATATCCCGGGGTAGATAAGATTCTTCTGAGGAGTCCGCAACAAGCCAACCCCTTCCAAACTCAGACGAGCCGTGCGGAAATCGTCTTACCGCACCATTCTCCCCTCGTGCCTTAATGAAGTAGCGAACCATTGTGTTCTCAGTATGTCCGGGTACGACTGCACCGTATCGCCTGAATATCTTCTTTTTCCATTTAAATTCGCCGTTATATTTCATCTCAATTGAATTATAAGTCTTCCCGGAAACTGGAAACGGTATTTTTGCCGCCTGGTAATAAAGCGTCACACTTTCCTCTTCTGTGCCATCAAGCAGTGCTGTGACCACTACTTGCTCCCCGGGTAATGGCACAAGTGGGAAATGTGAGACCTCTAATATAAACGGAGGGACTCCGCTCTGGCGGACACTGTTTGCTCGCCCTGGTGTTCCTCGACTGACAACTTTGAAATTAGCATTAGTACTTGGCTCCCAATTTCTATAATCGTCGTTCGGAGACATTGGTGAAATGCACTCAAGCGAGGGACCAGAGCCGTCTGCATCTGGATTCCAGGGTGGCTTATCATCATAGGTAACCTCGTCCGCAACCGTACCGTCAGCTCTGAGGAGCGCTATACGCTCACCTTTGTTGGAGAGCTTGCCAGAATAACCAAACAGCACTGAAGTGCCTACCCACCCTGGATATGCACGCTTAAAATGTGCCTCGTCCTTTGCAATAACAAGAAAACCCCCGGGCAAAATGGTTGTGCCTTCAGGAAAAACAAACCTGATTCCATCGCTGAGTTGCCACCCCGTGAGATTTACCGATTCGGAGCCGGTATTGTATAACTCCACAAACTCCTCCTCCGGGTCATTAATGGGATGATACTGAATCTCGTTTATTACTACATCTGAAAACGATGAAGAATAAAGAAAGAGTAAAACTATGAGACAAAAAGTCTTAAAAAACGAGGATTCCATCCTCTATCTCTCCTTAAAGAAAAACAGCCATTTTACTAAAAACACCTATCATACGTAGTATATTTAGTACTTGTAAAGAAAAATCTTCTTACCCCCCTCAATATACCTTTTTGTCTTCTCTCTTTTTAGTCATTTAGACTGGCTAAATATATTAAATTTATCCGCTCTGTTGCAAACATCTCGTTGCATTAATTTCCCCTTTCTGATTGAAGCGAAAAATCTCCCTATCGCAGACCTTTCCTATTCTCTTGGCTTCCTAATAAATTTTTTCTATAAGGAGACCAGGAATTCAGGAGTGGAACTTCAGTGGTCAGTCAATTTCAGTAAAGCCCATGATGCGCTTTGTTGCAGGCATATCATAGGATTAATTTTTTCCTTTCTGATTGAAGCGAAGAATCTCATTATTCCAGACCTATCCTGGTCTCCTGGCTTCCTAATAAATACTTTTTTTCTATAAGGAGACCAGGAATTCAGGAGTGCAATTTTAGTGGTCAGTCAATTCCAGTAAAGTTCACGATTTGCTTTGTTGCAGGCATATAGATTAAATTCCCTTTCTGATTGAAGCGAAAAACCTTACCATCTCAGAGCTATCCTGGTCTCCTGGATTCCTTATTAACACTCTTTATTAGGAGACCAGGAAGCCGGGAATAGGAGTTAACCTGTGAGAGAAAAATTCCCGGTAATCTGTAACGGTAATAAACACTCGTATCCTCTCTCCCTTCTTTAAATAATGGAATGCAGAGACGTTCCACAAAAGACTTAACTTTTCACTTTACCCTTTAATGTATCTCCACATATAATTAACACCAATAATTGACACAAAGATTTTTAATAATAACCAAGGAGGCGCCCATTGAAAAAACCCGCTTCTTATATGGTGATACCCTCACCCAGAACCCTGTCGGGAAAAAGTTAAATTTGAATACAGCAGAGAGTTACACTAATGTTAGAACAAAACCACTGTGCAATAAAAAGCCTCCTTGATAGCCTTTTATCAGAAGGTGAAACATAACCAAAAGAATAGAAAAACAATGCACGTCCAGAGGAATGTATATCCGAAAATTGGTTCGTCTATACCGCCAATTTGAAAGAATATCCGAACCAAATCTTGGACATAAACGAGTTATATTAAATATGCTCATAGGGGTAATTTATGACAAGTAATAAGAGAAATTTAAATCCTATGATAAACCTTCTTAAACCTGAAGTTGAAGAACTAATTCAGAGTAAAGATTGGAAAGTTTTAAAAGATGTTATATCTACTTGGTATGCGTCTGATAGGTGGTGTCCCAAAAGTGGTGGAAAATGGCTCGGTCCTCATAGGCATTTCGCTAAACTCTATCCTCCTCTGCCTCAGGCTATGTTTGCAAGATTTTTTTGTTCTTCTGCTTTGAAATTGAAATT